>NZ_LZKE01000187.1:0-5686 GCF_001672675.1 Mycobacterium sp. E2327 | reverse complement strand
CGGACGGGACGCCGGCGGCGAACTTGGGCAGCACGTACCGCTGGCGCCGCTGGGTCACCACGACGCGCGCCGCGCCGAGTTGGGCGAGTTCCGTCGCGATCTCGAGCGCGCTGATCGCACAGCCCGCGACCAGAACGCGCTTACCCTGATACGGCGCGGGCCCGCGGTAGTGGTGTGTCGCGGTCGCTCCGGCCGAGCCGGTGAATGTCTCGAGCCCCGGCACCGGGGGAATGGCTGCGGCGTGGAACCTTCCGGTGGCCACCACGACCCGCTCGAAACTTTCCTCCCCGCCGGCATAACGAACGAGCCAGCGGGCGCCATCGCGCGTGACGAGTTCGACCGGAGTCCCGAACAGGATGCGCTCGACTAGCCGGAACCTTTCGGCGTAGCGGCGCAAATAGTCGAGTATGGCGCGGTTGGACGGATAGACCAGGTCGGTCTCGTGCTCGAGGTCGCTGAAGGCCGTCAGGACGCGGCTGCTGTTGGTGTGCATGCTGGGCCATACGCCGCTGCGGCCGTCGAGGCCCGCCCACTGACCGCCGAGCACGGGTGAGCGCTCGAAGATCGTCGGCTCGTACCCCTGCGACAGGAGCCAACGCGCCGCGACGAGACCACCCGGTCCCGCCCCGATCACCGCGACGTTTCCAGCCATCCTGGAACTCTAAACGCTTCAGCCCACGGCGATTCGAATGTTCTTGACTTGCAGGAATTCGTAGAGGCCGTCCAGGCCGCCGGTGCGGCCGAAGCCGCTTTGTTTGAAACCGCCGTACGGTCCCTGCGGCGAGATGTCGCTGAACGTGTTGACCCACACCGAGCCCGCCTCGAGCCGGCGCGCCACCCGGTGTGCGCGGGCGAGGTCGCGCGTCTGCACGAAGGCGTTCAAGCCGTATGGCGTGTCGTTGGCGACGCGCACCGCTTCTGCTTCGCTGCCGAACTTCATCAGGGACACCACCGGGCCGAAGGTCTCCGTTTGGGCCAGCGTGGAAGCGTTGTCCACGCCGCCGAACACGGTCGGCTCGATGTAGTAGCCCGCCGCCAGCTCGCCGCCCAATCTGGTTCCGCCGGTGAGCAATTCACCCGCTTTGCTGCGGACGGCGCCATCGATCTCGGCGATGATGCGATCGGCGGCGAGCTGGCTGATGACGGGCCCGAACACCACACCCGGGTCGAACGGATCACCCGCCTTGGCGCTCGTGACGGCGCGCACGAAGCGTTCGGCGAACGCGTCATAGACCGATTCGTGCACCAGGATCCGGCTGGCGCACGCGCAGCTCTGTCCCGACTGGATCAGCGGGCCCTGGTGCGCCGACAGCATGGCGGCCGCATCGAGGTCGGCGTCGTCGAAGACGATCATCGCCGACTTGCCGCCGAGCTCGGCGACCACCGGTGTCAGGTTCACCGCCGCCGCCTCGAGGACCTTGCGGGCGGTCGCCGCGCCGCCGGTAAAGTGCACCTTGCGGATACCCGGGTGGCGGACGAGCGCGTCACCGCCTTCGGGCCCGGCTGGCACCACGTTGACGAGCCCGGCGGGTAGGCCCGCCGCCACGCACAGCTCGCCGAATCGCAGGGCGGCGAACGGCGCGGCCTCCGACGGCTTGAGCACGACGGCGTTGCCCGCCGCCAGCGCCGGAGCGACGCACGAGGCGATCACCACCAGCGCGCCGTTCCACGGGGTGATGACCCCGACGACGCCGTAGGGCTCTCGCTCGACGAGGTTGACGTCGAACGATTCGGCTACCGGTGTGCTGAGGCCGCGCGGTTTGTCGACGTAGCCCGCGAAATGGCGCAAAAACCGCTCGAGCAGAATCGCGTTGCCGGCGAGCGAGATTGGGACGGCGTAGTCGTGCACGTTGAGCCGGGCTAGCTCGTCCAGATCGTCGCGCACCGCGTCGGCCAGGTCGATCAACTTATCCCGCCGACGATCGGCGGTGAGCGACATCCATTCTCGATGGGCCGCCCATGCGGAGCCGACCGCCTCGTCGATCTCGGCGGCGCCCGCCAGTTGCACGCTCGCGTTGGGCTGGCCGGTGGCCGGGTAGATGTGCTGGTGGACCCCGCCGGACGACCGGGTCACGCGGTCGCCGCCGATCAGTAGTCCTCCGGACAGCGACGAGTTCACGTTGCGGTGGCTTCCGCGTGCCATTCCGCCGACACCCGCTGCTTCTGCTCGCCGATCACCTGGCTCAGGTGAGAAGCCTTCGGCCAGCCGTAGTAAGCGGCGAAATGCAGGGCCAGTTCGTCCATCTCGTCGAAGGAGATGTCGCGGCTCTTGAGCGCGGCGTAGACGTGGCTGAGGATCGGGATGGGCGCGTCCTGAATGGCCACACAGGCCACCGTCACCAGGCGCCGCTCCTTGATTCCCAGCCCCGGTCGCAGCCACATCTCGCCGAACACGAAGTTCAAAATGCCCGCGCCGGAGTAGGGGTTGTCGCGGATCGGAACAAACGGTATGCAATTGACCGCCCTGAAGCATTCCTCCCCGCCCGCCAACCGGCTCTCCGGATCGCTCGGGGTGACCAAGGGCAGCAGCGGCTCGGGTGGTGGCACGTCCCGGCCGCGCTCGCGCTGGATCCGTTCCCATTGCGCGTCGACGGCCATGTTGAAGCGGGACGCCTTGGGCCAACCGGCGTATACCGCGAAATGCAAGACCGTTTCGCGCATCTCGGTGATGGTCAGGTCGCCGCTGTTCAACGCCGCGTACACATGATCCTGCAGGGGCTCCTCGGCGTCGGCGGCCGCGACGCAGGCCAGCGTGACGAAACGCCGGTCCCTGCGGCTCAAGATTGGCCGCGACCAGATTTCGGCGAAGACGAAATCGATCAGGCCACTGGTGGTCGTGGGGCTCGGATCGTCGGGCGGTGGCACCGTCATCACCTCGGCGAAACGGTGTCTGCCCAGTTCGGAGCGTTCAGTCATGAAACCCACTCTCGGCGTTGGGGTTTGGCGGCCATCACCGTAGGGTGACGCCGGCGTCCACCTTGAACTCCAGCCCGGTGACGAATCGGGACTCGTCCGACACCAGGAACAGCACCGCGTTGCTGATGTCGATCGCCTCGGCCATGAGGGTGGGCAGGGCATTGAGGAAGATGGGGATCAAGTCGGGCCGCGCCTCGGTCAGCAGGGCCTGCAGGGATTCCGGGCGCATTCCCGTCTCCACTCCCGTCGGGTGCACGGTGTTTACCCGAACGCTCTGCGCCGCAAGCTCATTGGCCAGCGCGCGGCTCAACCCGACGACGCCGTGCTTGGACGCTGTGTACGGAAGGTGCAGCGGGGTGCCCTTCAGCCCGGCCGATGAACTGACGAGGATGAGGCTGCCGCCGTGGCCGACGAGGTGGGGGAGGGCTGCGGCGCAGGTGTTCCAGGTGCCGATGAGGTTGACGTCGACGACGGTGCGCCACTGCTCCGGCGTCGTCGTGTCCCAGGTGCCGACGGTCAGCACCCCGGCGTTGGCCACGGCGGCGTCCAGGCCGCCCAATTCGGCGACGCCGTCGTCGACCGCCGCGGCCAGGGCCGCCGCGTCGCGGATGTCGACCACGTGGAGGACGGCGCGGCGGTCGTGCTTTTCGATCAGCCGCGCGGTTTCCTCGAGGTCCGCGCGCGAGGCGAGGGGATACTCGATCTCCGGCAGTGAGGCGCAGATGTCGACCAGGATGAGGTCGGCTCCCTCCTCGGCCAGGCGCACGGCATGGCTGCGGCCCATTCCCCGCGCGGCGCCGGTTACCAGCACTCGCTTGCCGGCGACTCGTCCCGTCGCGCTCATAGCTTGTTGCAGAATCCGGCGTCGACCGGGAAGGTCACCCCGGTGACGTACTTGGCCTCGTCGGAGACCAGGTAGGCGATGGCGGCGCTGATGTCCTCGGGCTCCAGCAGGCCGACCGGCATCGGGTTTTGCAGGTGCGGGCCTCCGTCGGGGTAGTTCTCGAGGAATTCGGTCATGGCGGGGTTGACCGCCATCATGGTGTTGACCGCCGTCGGGTGCACGGTGTTGACCCGAATGTTCAGCGGCGCAAGCGCGTTGGCGAGCGTCCGCATCAGCCCGACGATGCCGTGTTTGGAGGCCGCGTAGCCCAGGCCGCCGCCTTGCAGGCCGCCGAAACCTTTCAGCCCGGCCGTGGAGCTGGTGAAGATGATCGCCCCGCCGCGATTGCCGGCGAGCAGGTGCGGGATCGCCGCCCACGCGGTGTGGTAGGCGCCGTCGAGGTTGACCCCGGTCGCCGCCTTCCACTGCTCCAGCTCTTCCTCGATGGTCAGCTCGCGGAAGGCCACCGGTGCGATCCCCGCGTTGGCCAGCACGATGTCGAGGCGACCGAACTGCTCGACGCCGGCGTCCACCGCCGACTTGACCTGATGGAAGTCGCGGACGTCGGCCACCAGCCCGAGCATCTTGGCGCCCTCGGCCTCGACGAGGGCCACCGTTTCGTCGAGCTCAGCGCGGCTGGCCATCGGGTAGCCGTTCGCGGCGATGTCTTCGCAGATGTCGATGCCGACGATGCTGGCCCCGTCGCGCGCCAGGCGAATCGCGTGGCTGCGGCCCTGTCCGCGAGCGACCCCGGTGATGAAGGCGACCTTGCCTTCCAGTTGGCCCATGATTCCGCCCTTCAGTAACGTGGTTACCCGAGCGGTAGAGTAACATGGTTACTGTGGTTGCAGAAGGGGGTCGCCAGCCGGATCCGATCATCGAGATCGTGGTCGAGCTGCTGGACACGCAGGGCTACGAGGCCGTGCAGCTCCGCGAGGTGGCCAAGCGCGCGCGGGTATCCCTCGCCACGATCTACAAGCGGTACGCGACCCGCGACGAGCTGATCGTCGCCGCCCTCGAATGGTGGATGGACACCAACCGCTACGCGAACCTGCCGTCACCGGCCACCGGCGCGAGCGGCGAATCGCTTTACTCCGACCTGATGGCTGTGATGCGGACGATTTTCGAGCCGTGGGAGCGGCACCCGACGATGCTGCGTTCGTACTTTCGCGCACGATCCGGGCCGGGCGGCGAAAGGCTGATCCAGCGCGGCGTCGACGCCGTGGTCCCCGTCGCCAAATCAATTACGGCCCAGGTGGATTCGGATTATGCGAAAGATCTCGAGCTGATCCTGACAGGTGTCGTCTTCGGCTTCCTGGGACGCTTTGCGCAGGGCGAGATCGAGGTCACCGAGATCGTGCCCGGGATCGAGCGCGCCGTGTTCTGGCTGACGGCGGCCTATGAGAACCGCGCCGTCGCGCAATAGTTCACGTGCCGCAAAACGTTTGGTACGCGCCGAAATCCTCCGGCGCCGGGCTCGCGTAGCGCTCGAGGCCCGGTCGTTCGTCATACGGGTCAGTGACCGCCGCGAGCAGGCGCTCGAGCGGATCGAGATCGCCGGCCGTCGCCGCGGCCAGCGCCTCCTCGACGAGGTGATTGCGCGGAATGTAGACGGGGTTGGTGCGGTCCATCGAGTCGGCGTCCGGGCCGAAGGCGCGCCAGCGCGCCAACCAGTCGTCGAACCCGGTGAGGTTGATGAACAGCCCGCGCGCTCCGTCCGATTCGCCTCGCGCCGCCCGCCCGAGGTGGCGGAAGAAGGACGTGTAGTCGACGCCGCTCTCCTTCAGCAGCGCGAGCAACTCGTCCACCAGCGGCGCGACGACCCCGGCGTCCACGCCGTCGGACAGGCCCAGTTTGGCGCGCATCCCGGACGACCACACGGCGTCG
>NZ_LZKE01000186.1:0-6522 GCF_001672675.1 Mycobacterium sp. E2327 | reverse complement strand
CCCGACCGTGCCGTCGTGCAGCTTCTGCAGGCTGGCGTCGATGTTGCCGCTGTTCATGTTGATCAGCACGCCCGTCCACTCGGCGGCGGTCGCCATGACGCGGCTCAGGTAGACGCGTTCGGCGATCTCGTCGCGGTGCGCGGACCAGATGACGTAGCCGAGCACGACGGCGGCGACCGCCAGCACGCCGAGCACGGTCGACGCGATGCCGTAGATCGAGAAGATTCGCCCGCCCGCGGGCTCGGATTCGTCTTCGGATTCGACGTCGTCTTCGGTTTCGAGATCCTCGGATTCCACGTCGGCGTCGTCTGACATGGGCCGATCGTCGCATCCAAAAGAAGATGGAAGGATGGCGGGGTGACAGTAGAGGCCATCCGATCGGGCGTCGACCTGAGCTTTGTCGACGCGAACGCACGCCCCCAAGACGACCTTTTCGGCCACGTCAACGGCCGCTGGCTGGCGGACTACGACATTCCCCCGGACCGGGCGACCGACGGCGCCTTCCGCGCGCTGTACGACCGCGCCGAAGAGCAGGTGCGTGACCTGATCGTGGAGGCCAGCGAGCAGGGCGCCGCCGAGGGGACGGATCAGCAACGCATCGGTGACCTCTACGCCAGCTTCCTCGACGAGGACACCGTCGAGCGCCGGGGCGTCCAGCCGTTGCTCGACGAGCTGGCCGTCATCGACGACTGCGCCGACACCGCGGCCCTGGCCGCCGCCGTCGGCGCCCTGCAGCGCACCGGCGTCGGCGGGGGTGTGGCGATGTACGTGGACACCGACGCCAAGAACTCGGCGCGCTACCTGGCGCACTTCGCGCAGTCCGGCATCGGCCTGCCCGACGAGTCCTATTTCCGCGAGGAGCGGCACGCCGAGGTGCTGGCCGCCTACCCGGGGCACATCGCGCGGATGTTCGGCCTCGTCTACGGTGCCGACCCCGAGACCCACGCGGACACCGCGGCCCGCATCGTGGCGCTGGAGGCCAAGCTCGCCGCCGCCCACTGGGACGTCGTCAAGCGCCGCGACGCCGAGCTCACCTACAACCTGCGCACGTTCGCCGAGCTGCGGACCGACGCTTCCGGCTTCGACTGGGACGGCTGGGCGACCGCGCTGGGCGGCACCCGCGACTCGCTCGCGGAAGTTGTTGTGCGCCAACCGGATTACCTGGCCGCGTTCGCGGCGCTGTGGGACAGCGAAGACCTCGAGGACTGGAAGCGCTGGGCGCGTTGGCGGTTGATCCGCGCCCGCGCCGCCTGGCTCACCGACGACGTCGTCGCCGCGGACTTCGACTTCTACGGTCGCCTGCTGACCGGCACCGAGCAGATCCGGGATCGCTGGAAGCGGGCGGTGGCCCTGGTGGAAAGCCTGATGGGCGACGCCGTCGGAAAGCTTTACGTGCAGCGGCATTTCCCGCCGGGCGCCAAGGCCCGCATCGACGCGCTGGTGGACAACCTGAAGGCGGCGTACCGCCAGTCCATCGGCGAGCTGGACTGGATGACGCCGCAGACCCGCGAGCGCGCGCTGGCCAAGCTGGAGAAGTTCACCGCCAAGGTGGGCTACCCGGACAAGTGGCGCGACTACTCGAAGCTGGTCATCGACCGCAACGACCTGTACGGCAACTACCGGCGCGGGTATGCGGTCAACCACGACCGCGAGCTGGCTAAGCTCGGCGGCCCGGTGGACCGCGACGAGTGGTTCATGACGCCGCAGACCGTCAACGCCTATTACAACCCGGGGATGAACGAAATCGTCTTCCCCGCAGCCATTTTGCAGCCGCCGTTCTTCGATGCCGACGCCGACGACGCCGCCAACTACGGCGGGATCGGCGCGGTGATCGGCCACGAGATCGGCCACGGCTTCGACGACCAGGGCGCCAAGTACGACGGCGACGGCAACCTGGTCGACTGGTGGACCGACGACGACCGGACCGAGTTCGGCGCACGCACCAAGGCGCTCATCGAGCAGTACGACGCGTACGTGCCGCGCGGCCTCGGCGACGGCCACCACGTGAACGGCGCCTTCACCGTCGGGGAGAACATCGGCGACCTGGGCGGGTTGTCGATCGCGCTGCTGGCCTACCAGCTGTCGCTGAACGGCCGGCCCGCCCCCCTCATCGAGGGCCTGACCGGCGTGCAGCGCGTGTTCTACGGCTGGGCGCAGGTATGGCGCACCAAATCGCGTGAGGCGGAAGCGATCCGGCGGCTGGCGGTCGACCCGCACTCCCCGCCGGAGTTCCGCTGCAACGGCGTGGTCCGCAACATGGACGCGTTCTATGAGGCTTTCGGCGTGGCCGAGGGCGACGGGCTGTACCTGGCGCCGGCGAACCGGGTCAGGATCTGGAACTAAGCCACCGCTCTGACCCGCGAGCAGACGGAGAATCGCACAATCTGGCCGCTAAACGCGCGATTCTGCGTCTGCTCGGCATCGTTCGATGCGCGCCGGCACGTGCTTGTGCCACGGCGTGCCCGCGTAGGGGTCGCGCCATTCCGTGGAGGTGAGCGAGTTGGGCGCAACCCCGGGGACGACGGTGCGCCCGTCCTCGCCGACGTAGTCCAGCCCGAAACCGTTGGGCAGCGCGGCGTGCCCGGCCAGCATGGTCTCGGTGACCTCGACGGTCGCCTCGGCGCTGCCGGCCGCGGTGCTGACGCGGGCCCGTCCCCCGTCGACGAGCCCCAGCACTTGGGCGTCCTCGACGCTGACGCGCAGCGCCCCGTCGGCGTCGCGTTTGCGCCAGGACGGGTCGCGGAAGATGTCGTTGGCGGTGTAGGCGCGCCGCTCGCCGACCGACAGCACGATCGGGAAATCCGGCGTGGTCAGCTGGGGCGGTGCCGCCGCCAAAGCCCTTAGGTCGTCCAGCATTTCGGGGATCTCCAGCGCGATCTTGTGGTCGGCGTGGCTGATCAGCGCGAAGTCGTCCTCGTAGGTGTGCAGGGTGAATGTCACCCCGGACGGGTTGTCGAGGATCGCGTCGAACAGCGCGTTGCCGTCGGCGTGACCGGCCCGCCGCACCGCCTCGGGGTAGGCCATGGCGGTCTTCTGCGCCAGGCCCCACGCGGCGGCCGCGCCGGCCAATCCGTCGGGCAGCGTCGGCCCCAGCGTCTCGTAGAGCACGTACGGAACCAGCTTCGCCACAGTGGGATTCGCCGCAACCGCGCCGAGGAACGCCTCGGCATACTCCTGGCGGCCCCGGCGCGCGGCCTCGCGCAGCGGCCGCAGGTCGGCCTCGTCGAGCACGCCCAGCGCGCGCACCAGGCGGGCCCAGATCTCCGGCTCGGGCAGCGTCCCGGGCAGCGGCTCGAGCAGCGGCCGGCGCAATTGGAAAGCGTTGCCGGGGAATTCGAAGTTGAAGAAGGTCGCCTCGGGCTTCTCGAACTGGGACGCCGCGGGCAGCACGTAGTGGGCGAGCCGGGCGGTCTCGGTCATGGCGACGTCCACGACGACCATCAGCTCCAGCGCCTGGAAGGCCTCGCGGCAGGCCGCCGAATTGGCCAGCGAGTGCGCGGGATTGGCGCTTTCGACGATCATGGCGCGGAAGCGGTCCGGGTGATCGGTCAGGATCTCCTCAGGCACCACGTTGCTCGGAATCAGCCCGGAGATGATGGGCGCACCGGTGACGGGCGTGCGACCGGAGACCTGGCTGAACAGCGGCGCGAACGACGAATGCAGGTGCTGTCCACCCTTTTTGGCGAAGTTGCCGGTGAGGATCCACAGCAGCTTGTTCAGGTAGGAGCACAGGGTGCTGTTGGGCGCCTGCTGGATCCCGAGGTCCTCGAACACCGCTACGCTCTCGGCGGCGCCGATGCGCCGCGCCGCCGCGCGCAACAGCTCCTCGTCGACCCCGCAGCGCTGCGTGTAGTCACCGACCGGGACCTCGCGCAGCGCGGCCCGGACGACGTCGGCGCCGCGCACGTGCTCGGCGAGAAACGCTTCGTTGCACAGGTTTTCCTGGACGAGGACAGCGGCCAGCGCGGCCAGACACCAGGCGTCGGTCCCGGGCCGCACCCGCAGGTGAAAGTCGGCCATCTTGGCCGTGTCGGTGACGACGGGGTCGATCACGATCATCGACCGCGCCGGGTCCTTGGCGATCTCGTTGAGCACCACGCGGGCGCGGGGAAAGCTCTGCGACATCCACGGGTTCTTGCCGACGAACACCGACACCTCGGCGTGCTCGAACTCGCCCCGGGTGTGACCGCCATAGAGCTGCCCGTCGACCCAGGCCTCGCCGGTCTTCTCCTGCGCCAACGCGTTTGAACGGTAGCGGGCCCCGAGCGCCTTCAGGAAGGCGCCGCTGTAGGCGCCGCCGAGGTGGTTGCCCTGCCCGCCGCCGCCGTAGTAGAAGATCTTGTCGCCGCCGTAGGCGTCGCGGATGTGCTTGAAGCCCTCGGCGATCTCGACGATGGCAGTGTCCCAGTCGATCTCCTCGAAGGTGCCGTCGGCGCGGCGCCGCATCGGCGAGGTCAGGCGGGCGCGGTTGTTCTGGTAGTGGTCCAGCCGCAGCGCCTTGTTGCAGGTGTATCCCTGCGAGGCGGGGTTCGCCTTGTCGCCGCGGATGCGGGCCAGCCGGCGATCTTCGACCTGGACGACGATGCCGCAGTTGCATTCGCAGAGGATGCACGCGGTGGGCTGCCAGTCGGTGGTGGTCATTGCGAATTCCTCTCGGAGAGCTCGGCCGCGAGCAGTCGGTGTAGCTGGCGGTGCACGACATCAAGGGGCGTCAGGTCGCGCCGCACCCGCGCCAGCACGATCGCGCCCTCGAGCGCGCTGGTCGCCAGCACGGCCAGTTCGCCGGCCCGTTCCGCGGGAACCCCGTCCGCGACGAAGCGCGCGGCGATCAGGTCCGACCAGCGGTCGAACACCGCGGCCGCGCGCTCGACGACCGGCGCCATGCGTTCGCGGTCGGATTGCTCGCCGGCCTCGACGGACACCGCGACGACGGGGCAGCCCGCGCGGAAGTCGCTGTCGAGCAGCTGGCGGCGGTACTTGTCGATCAGCGTGTCCAGCAGCTCGGCGCTGCCGGTCGCCTCGGTGATGAAGGCGGCCACGTGCTCGCCGGCGTAGTCGACGGCCTCGCAGAGCAGCTGGGTGCGCCCGCCCGGGAAGTAGTGATAGGCCGACCCGCGCGGCGCGCCGCTGTGCTCGAGAACGTCGGAGATGGCCGTGGCGTGCGCGCCGCGCTCCCTGATCAGCAGCGCGGCCGAAACCACCATCCGCTCGCGGGGGCTGCGCATATGTATGATGCTATACATAATCGGGCGGCGCGCAAAAGATGCCGAGCAGACACAAAATCGCCCTATTCCGAGCCGGAAAGGGCGATTTTGCTGGGGGGACCTCCCGCTTGCGGGGGACTGCTCGTGGGAGTTAGTTCATCCAGTCGGCGGAGCCGTCGTTCTTCTTGTAGTCACCACCGCTGGAGTTCTTCACGACGATCGGGTCCCCCGGGCCGAAGTTGTCGAAGAACCACTTCGCGTTGGAGGGGCTGATGTTGATGCAGCCATGGCTGACGTCGCGCTTGCCCTGGTCGTCCACCGACCAGGGCGCGCTGTGCACGTAGTCGCCGACGTTGTCGAAGCGAACCGCGTCCTCCACCGTCACCTTGTAGCCGTAGGTCGAGTTGACCGGGACCCCGTAGGTCGAGGAGTCCATCACCACCGACGCCTTCTTGTCCTGCACGTAGTAGGTGCCATTGGGCGTCTGGTGGTTACCGGACGTCATGCCCATCGACATCGGGAAGGTCTTCTCCACGGTGCCGTTGCGGGTGATGGTCAGCTGGTGCGTGGCGTCGTCGGCCGTGGCGACCAGCGTGTCACCGGTTTGGAAGCTCATCACCGTGCCCCCCGCGTCGACCGTCACCGCGGTGTGGGCGGGCCAGAAGCTCAGTGGGCGCCAGCGCAGTTGGGTCGGGGTCATCCAGTAGAACTTGCCCGGCACCGGCGGGGTCGACATCACGTGCACCGCGTCGATGGCCGCGCCGGCGTCCTCGACGGTCCCGGGGAAGTTGATGATGATCGGCTGCGCCACGCCGACCGTCGAGCCGTTTTTCGGGACGAACGACGGCGGCCCGAACGGGGCGGTGCCGGTGAACGGTGTCGGGTTCTGCCCGGCGGCCGGTCCCGAGGCCGCCGGCTGGGCGCCGGGGAAGGTGAACGGCGGCGGCGCGAGCGGGTCGGCCTATCACTACTTCCCGGGCGGGCGCACCCAGCTGCTCTGCGAGGCCGTCGACTACGCCGGCGAGCACGTGGCCGCCTTCATCACCGAGGCGACCGGCAGCGCCGAGCTGCTGGACACGCTGATCGACAAGTACCGCCGCCAGCTGCTCGACAGCGACTTCCGCGCGGGCTGCCCCGTCGTCGCGGTGTCCGTCGAGGCCGGCGAGCAATCCGACCGCGAACGCATGGCGCCGGTCGTCGAGCGCGCGGCCGCGGTGTTCGACCGCTGGTCGGACCTGATCGCCGCGCGCTTCGTCGCGGACGGGGTTCCCGCGGAACGGGCCGGCGAACTGGCCGTGCTGGCGACCAGCGCGCTCGA
>NZ_LZKE01000185.1:0-30696 GCF_001672675.1 Mycobacterium sp. E2327 | reverse complement strand
GTTGACCGGATGGCGGGTGATTCGGGTCAAGGTCGACGCGAAGCCGGTCGGCGGCGACTGGCCGGCCCCGCCGCCTCCGCCCAACAGGCCGCCACTGCCGCCGGTGCCCCCGTTACCGCCGCCGGTTTCGCCGGCGGAGACCAGCAAGCCCGCACCGCCCGCACCGCCCGCGCCGCCGCGCGCGAACAGCCCGCCGCTTCCGCCGGTGCCTCCCGCTCCGGCCGTTCCGCCTCCGTTTAGATCGCCGGAGATCGCGCCGCCGGTACCCCCGGCCCCGCCGGCGCCAAACAACCCTCCTGCTCCGCCGGTGCCACCGTTCCCGCCGAGGCCACGTCCCAAGCCGCCGTCGCCTCCTGCTCCGCCGTGGGCAAACAGTCCGCCCGCCCCGCCCGGCCCACCGTTACCTGCTTGAGACGTAGGCCCATCCGTGGCCCCGCCGGCCCCGCCGGCCCCGCCTGGGGCGAACAGCCCGCCGGCGCCCCCGGCTCCTCCGTTGCCGCCGCTGAGCGGCGCGCCGAGGCCGCCCATTCCCCCGGCGCCGCCGACGCCACCGAGCAATCCGCCCGGCCCGCCGTTGCCGCCGTGGCCGGCGGGGGTGATCGCGGATGAGGGCGCACCCACCCCTCCGGCGCCGCCTGCGCCACCGAACAATCCGCCGGCGCCCCCGTTGCCGCCGTTGTGGCCGTTCGAGCCGGCTCCGCCCGCCCCGCCATTGCCGATCAACCACCCGCCATTGCCACCGTTCGCCCCCGAGCCCGGTGCGCCGTTGGCGCCGTTGCCGATCAGCGGCCGCCCTGTGAGCAGCTGGCTGGGGGTGTTGATGACGGCGAGGATGTCTTGCTCGAGGATCTGCAGCGGGCTGGTGTTGGCTGCCTCGGCGAGGGCGTATTGAGCGCCGCCGGCGTTCAGCAGCTGAGTGAACTGCTGATGGAACGACGCCGCCTGGGCGCCGAGCGCCTGATAGGCCTGTCCGTATTCGGCAAACAGCGACGACACGGCCGCCGAGACCTCGTCAGCTCCGGCGGCGAGGATGCCCGTCGTCGGTGCGGCGGCGGCCGCATGCGCGGCGTTCAGCGTGTCGCCAAGGGTTTCCAAATCCCCGGCCGCCGAGGAAAACATCTCCGGAATCGCCACTAGCAAAGACATCGTTACCTCCGACCTTCGGGACCAGGCGAGCGCCTGAGTCAGAGGCTAGGAACGATCGGGTCCGAGCGAATCAGGGAAATCCCTATAGTTTTCGGCGGCCCATGGGTCGGCTAATCGAACCCGGAGAGCCCAAAAGTGTCGCTGGGCGTCCGGCCACTGAGCTTCTGAACGATCCACTGGTTCATCGAGACCCTCTCCTCGCTGGCTTCCAGGGCGAGGCGGGCGTGCAGTTGCGGCGATGTCCTGACGACGAAGGTGCCGCTGTAGTTGCGCTCGCAAAGCGGCGTGGGCGGCGTTTCTCCGCATGTCCGCATGGCGTCCACGTGCTCGCGGGTGGCCTGCTCGATGGCGGCGACGGCCTGTTCGGCGGTCGGCGCTTCGCGCCTCAGGTAAGGCAATTCGATGCACACGCCGACGTACTGGTCGTAATCGGGCGACCATTGCACGCGGTAGGCATAGCGGTTCACGCCGGATTTGATAGCAGATGCGCTATCGGATTCGCGAGTCACCTATCCCCAGGGAGAGCGCGGCTCCCGAGACCCTGTGGCTGTCACCAGATTTGATAGCGCATGCGCTATCAAAAACCCGAGCCACCTACCCCCGCGCCATCGCCTCCAGCCGGCGGATGCGGTCCTCGATCGGCGGGTGCGTCGAGAACATCGAACCGATCCGCTCGCCCGCGCGGAACGGGTTGGCGATCATCAGGTGCGCGTGGCTGGCCAGCTGTGGTTCGGGCGGCAACGGTGCCACCTGAACCCCGCCCGAGATCTTGCGCAACGCCGATGCCAGCGCCAGCGGGTCACCCGTCAGCACGGCGCCCGACTCGTCGGCCTGGTACTCGCGCGACCGGGACACGGCCAGCCGGACCACGGTCGCGGCGATCGGGCCCAACAGCGAAACCAGCAGCAGCGCAAAGGGATTGCCGCCCTCCCGGTTTCCGCCGCCGAAGAACATCGCCATGTAGGACAGGGCGGTGATCACCGACGCCATCGCCCCGGCAATGCAGGAGATCAGGATGTCGCGGTTGTAGACGTGCGACAGCTCATGGCCCAGCACGGCGCGCAGCTCGCGCTCGTTGAGGATTCCTAGGATTCCGGTGGTGCAGCACACGGCCGCATTGCGCGGGTTTCGTCCGGTCGCGAACGCGTTGGGCGCGTTGGTGTCGCTGATGTACAGCCGCGGCATCGGCTGGTGCGCGGCCGTGGCCAGCTCGCGCACGATCCGGTACATCACCGGCGCCTGCAGCTCGGAAACCGGCTGGGCGTGCATGGCCCGCAGTGCCAGCTTGTCGCTGTTGAAGTACGTGTAGGCGTTCATGCCGATGGCGAACAGCACCGCCAGCCACATCGCCGTCCGGCCGAACAGCGAGCCGACAAACACGATCAACGCGGACATGCCGACCAACAGGGCGAAGGTCTTCAGCCAGTTGGCATGCGGATGCCAGGTCATCGGTGTCCTCCTTGGAGCATTGCCTATCGCCCATTGAACGCCCAAAGAGGCGGTCGAGGTTCCGCTGACCCGCTAACCGTGCCGGCTCACCGTGTAATCGACCAGCGTCCGAAGGGCACGCCGCCCCGGGAGATCGGGCAATAGGTCCAGCTCCTGGCGCGCCTGCGCCGCGTACTGCACCAGAAAATCCTTCGCCTTGGCCATCCCGGGTGACGCCCGCAACAGCGCCAGGGCCTCGGCCACCGCCGCGTCGTCCTCGACGGGCCCGGACAACAGCTCGCGCAGCCGCGGCGCCTCGGGTCCCGCCTCCCGCAGCGCATAGAGCATCGGCAGGGTGTGCACCCCTTCGCGGATATCGGTCCCGGGCAGCTTGCCCGACTCGTCGGAGTCGCTGTCGATGTCGATGATGTCGTCGGAGATCTGGAACGCGGTGCCGACGATGCCGCCCAGGCGGCTCAGCCGCTCGACCTGGTCGGCGTCGGCGCCGGAGAACATCGCGCCGAACTGTCCGGCCGCGGCTATCAGGCACGCCGTCTTCTCGTACACCACCTTCAGGTAGTGCTCGACCGGATCCGCCCCCTCCGCCGCCCCGCGACCCTCACGCATCTGGCCGGTGACCAGCTGGGCGAACGTCTCGGCGATGAGCCGAACCGCCTCCGGGCCTAGCCGGGACACCAGCCGTGACGCGGTCGCGAACAGGTAGTCGCCGGCCAGGATCGCGACGTTGTTACTCCAGCGCACGTTGGCGGTGGGCGTGCCCCGCCGGACCTCCGCCTCGTCCATCACGTCGTCGTGGTAGAGCGTCGCCAGGTGCACCAGCTCGATGACCGCGCCGGCGATCGTCACCTCCGGGGCGTCCGGCTTGGGTCCGAGCTGCGCCGACAACACGGTGAACAACGGCCGGAACCTCTTGCCGCCGGCCTTGAACAGGTAGGTCAACGAGTCGGTCATCACCGCGTCCGCACTGCGCAGCTCGGTGTCCATGAGCTGCTCGATCCGCCCGACACCGTCCCGCACGGTCGCGGCGAAAGCGGCATCTCCGAAGTCGATGCCCGCCACCACCGTCGCCGGAGTACTCACGCGACCAACATACTGGTGAGCGTGAACGTCGGAGCCGACCTGGTGGTCGTGGGCGCCGGACCTGCCGGTTCGGCCGCGGCCGCCTGGGCCGCCCGCGCCGGCACCGACGTGCTGGTCATCGATTCCGCCAGCTTCCCCCGCGACAAGGCCTGCGGCGACGGCCTGACCCCGCGCGCCGTCGCCGAGCTCGAACGCCTGGGGCTGGGCGACTGGCTCGACACCCGCATCCGGCACCGGGGCTTGCGGATGAGCGGATTCGGCGGCGAGGTGGAGGTCGACTGGCCGGGCCCGTCGTTCCCGTCGACCGGCAGCGCGGTGGCCCGCCTCGAGCTCGACGACCGGATCCGAAAGTGCGCCGAGGATTCCGGGGCGCGGATGCTGTTGGGGGCCAAAGCCGTTGCCGTGCATCATGACTCGTCGAGGCGGGTGGTATCGCTGAAGCTGGCAGACGGCACCGAGGTGGGGTGCCGACGGTTGATCGTCGCCGACGGCGCCCGCTCGCCGCTGGGCCGCAAGCTGGGCCGCCGCTGGCACCAGGAGACGGTCTATGGCGTCGCCGCCCGCGGGTACCTGACCACCCCGCGCGCCGACGACCCGTGGCTGACGTCGCACCTGGAGCTGCGCTCCCCCGATGGCGCCGTGCTGCCCGGCTACGGCTGGATCTTCCCCCTGGGCAACGGCGAGGTGAACATCGGCGTCGGGGCGTTGTCGACCTCGAAGCGGCCGGCCGACCTGGCGCTGCGCCCGCTGATCTCGTACTACACCGACCTGCGCCGTGACGAATGGGGCTTTTCCGGTGAGCCGCGGGCGGTGTCGTCGGCGCTGCTGCCGATGGGCGGCGCGGTCTCCGGCGTGGCCGGGCCGAACTGGATGCTGATCGGCGACGCCGCGGCCTGCGTCAACCCGCTGAACGGCGAGGGCATCGACTACGGCCTGGAGACGGGGCGGCTGGCCGCCGAGCTGCTGGACTGTGCCGACCTGTCGCGGGTGTGGCCTTCGCTGCTGCAGGACCACTACGCCCGTGGCTTTTCGGTGGCCCGCCGGCTGGCGCTGCTGCTGACCTTCCAGCGGTTCCTGCCCACCACCGGGCCGATCGCGATGCGCTCGACGCGGCTGATGACCATCGCCGTGCGGGTGATGGCCAACCTGGTCACCGACGACGACGCCGACTGGGTCGCGCGGGCCTGGCGCGGCGGCGGGCGGCTGTCGCGGCTGATGGATCGCCGAACGCCGTTCAGCTGAGCCCCGTTCGCGAGCTGGGGGTACCTCCCGCTTGCGGAGGAACGCAAAAGCCCCCATTTCGCAGCCGAATTGGGGGCTTTTGTGTCTGTTCGCGGTATCAATACCGTTGACATGTATCAACCTGATTGATATATGTGGAGCATGACTCAACCAACCGATTTCGAATTCGAAAGCGCCTACCGCGGCGAATCATCGTTCGGTGCGGGCGTGCGTCCGCCGTGGAGCATCGGCGCCCCGCAACCCGAGCTGGCCGCCCTGATCGAGCAGGGCAGGTTCCACGGCGATGTGTTGGACGTGGGCTGCGGGGAGGCCGCGATCTCGCTGGCGCTGGCCGAGCGGGGATACACCACGGTGGGGCTCGACCTCTCGCCGACCGCGATCGACCTGGCGCGACGCGAGGCCGAGAAGCGGGGCCTGACCAACGTCACCTTCCAGGTGGCCGACATCAGTGACTTCACCGGTTTTGACGGCCGGTTCGGCACGATCGTCGACTCGACGCTGTTCCACTCGATTCCGGTCGAGGCACGCGAGGGGTACCAGCAGTCGATCCGGCGGGCCGCCGCACCGGGCGCCTCCTACTTCGCCCTGGTCTTCGACAAGGCCGCGATCCCCGAGGGCCCCATCAACGCCGTCACCGCCGACGAGCTGCGCGACGTGGTGTCCAGGTACTGGGTCGTCGACGAGATCAGGCCGGCGCGCATCTACGCCAACCTGCCCGAGGGCGCCGTCGTGGACCTGCCGTTCGTCGACGTGCGCGACGAGCCCGACGGCCGCAAGTCGGTGGGCGCCTGGCTGCTCTCCGCGCACCTGGGCTCCTAGAACAAACCGGGTGTATAGTCCGGCTAATGAAGGCTTCGAAGCTGGCTTCTCTCATCGCCATGGCGGGCGCCGCCGTCGCACTGGCGGCGCCCGCGCAGGCCGATGACTACGACTACGTGTTCAAGAGCACGGTCAACAAGTTCGGCGTGTACGGTCCGCAGGACCAGCTCGCCTGGTTGGCGAAGATCAGCTGTGAACGGATCGGGCGGGGCGTGGACGGCGACCCGTACAAGTCCGCCACCTTCGTCCAGCGCAACCTGCCCCTGGGCACCACCCAGGGCCAGGCGTTCCAGTTCCTGGGCGCCGCGATCGACCACTACTGCCCCGACCAGGTCGGCTTCATCCAGCGGGCCGGCAGCTAGACGCGATCAGGCTTATACCCGGCGTGCAACGCCACGATGCCGCCGGTCAGGTTGCGCCAGCGCACCGCCGACCACCCGGCCGCTGAAATCCGGTGCGCCAGCGTCGGCTGGTCGGGCCAGGCCCTGATCGACTCCGCGAGGTACACGTAGGCGTCGGGGTTGGACGACACCGCCCGCGCCACCCTCGGCAGCGCCCGCATCAGGTACTCCTTGTAGACGGTGGCGAACAGCGCGTTGGTGGGCGTGGAGAATTCGCACACCACCAGCCGGCCGCCGGGCCGGGTGACGCGGAACATCTCACGCAGCGCCGCCTGCTGGTCGGCCACGTTGCGCAACCCGAAGCTGATGGTGACCGCGTCGAACACCGCGTCGGCGAACGGCAGCTTCGTTGCGTCACCGGCGACCTTCGGCACCTGGCGACCCGCGCCCGCCGCGAGCATCCCGACCGAGAAATCCGCGGCCACGCACCACGCCCCGGATTTCCTCAGCTCGACCGTCGACACCGCGGTGCCCGCCGCCAAGTCCAGCACCCGCTGGCCCGGGCCGAGCCGCAGCGCCGAGCGGGTGGCCCGGCGCCAGTACCGGTCCTGCCCCAGCGACAGCACGGTGTTGGTCACGTCGTAGCGGCGGGCGACCCCGTCGAACATCGATGCGACGTCCCGGGGGTTCTTGTCCAACGCCGCGCGGCTCACCGCCCCGAGGCTACCGGTTCAATATTGTCGGTACCTTCGCTGGACGTGTTCCTGGCGGACCCGGATCTGCTCTCGGCGCTCCTCGGGAGTGACGGCGCGGGTGGTCGCCGGAACGTGTTGACGCACCTCGGCCAGCGGCACCTTGGTGACCGTCGCCTTCGGCAATTGGGGTGGGGGCGTGGAGTACGTCCACCGCAGGGCCAGAAACCCGCCGCGGTGCCCGGCGGTGTCGAGCCAGTTCGGCACGCCGGCGTCGCGGTGGGCGACCACGTAGCGGAAGGTCCCGTCCGGGTCCGGCTCGGCCTGAAACCCGTTCAGGCTGCTGATGTGGTTGGCGTAATCGAGTGACTCGCCCCAGAGGTTCGACAGGTGAAAGCCCATGTAGGCCGGCGCCACCGGGACGGCGACCTCGATGAGCAAGGCCTCGTCGGGCTCGAGGTCGAACACGCCGCCGGAGTAGACGTTGGTGCTCTGGCCGCCGCCCATGGCGAGGTTGGCGAGCGCCGGTTCGTTGAGGGCGTTGCGCGGCATGAGGGTGAACCCGTCACCGTTCTTGTCGCCGTGCGCCTCCAACACGACGTCGTAAAACTCGTTCCAGAACCTCATCTGGTTTTCCACGATCGAGCCGACGCGACGCAGCTGATGAGCCGCAGCGGCCGGGTCGAGCGGCGCCGGGCTTTCGCCCTCCTTGCCCACCTGGACGATGTGCAGCTCCGGCGACTCCTCGCGTTCCCAGTCGTGAAAGAGCATGCGCGCGATCAAGAATCGCGCCGTTTGGGTGCCGTCGTCGGTGGCCGTGGCGATGAAGTTGCCGGTGTGGCCGGCCGGCCGCGAATGAGCCAGCAGGATCTCGAAGCGGCCGTCGTCGTCGACGACGAGGTCGGCGAGATCCAACGATCCGGTGACGGCGCGCCCGCCCGGGACGAGCTCGGCGAGGCTGCCGGTGTCCCCGGCGTACACGGTGTGGGCCTCAAAGATGATGTACTGCGGCGCCTTTCGGCCTTCCCCGACGGCGAGCCGCCCGCGCACCCGGTAGTCCTTGGCGCCGTCGATCGCGGCCGAGAGGTACAGGGCGTCGGCGTTGTCGATGGTGGCCTTGTCGAGCGGTTGGATGGCGCGCCGGAAATACGGGAACTCGGGATCCTCGAAGAACGCCCGCTCGATGGCGCTGAACACGAAGCCGAGCAGGTAGCGGTGCCCTTCCGCCAGGCCCTGTTCGGTCGGCGGTGGCGCGTGCAGCTCCTCGGAGTCGACGGCGTCGCGGGCCCGGTTGAGGGCGTCGATCATGTCCGCCCAGGCCGCGCGGAGTTCGACCCGGGTTGATTCAGTGGACATTCGCGTCCTCTCCTTCGGTGTCCCAATGGTATTCGTCGAACAGGGCGGCCAGGCGGGTGTGGATCTCGCGGGGGTCGAGGCCGAACTCCTCGAGGCTGTAGCGGTGGGCCGATTCGTGCCCGCCGCCCGCCGACCGGAATGCCTTGGCGGCCTCCGGTCCCAGGTCGAGCTCCAGCTCCCGGTAGATGCGGCGCATGGTGTCCTCGGGTTGCGCGATCAGCTCGCGATAGTCGACGACGACCGAGCGAACCTCGGGGTGCCTGGCCAGAACGTCAAGCGGGCGTTGGTAGGTGTCGAACGATTGATCGGCCAAGACGCGCAGCGACTTTGCGATCAAGCGTTCGTCGCGCCCGCGCAGGCCCCATTCGGTCTTCAGCATCTTGAGCAGGCTCGGGATCGTCTCGTCGGGATTACGCATGGGCACAATGAATCTCGCGTCGGGGAACGTCTCGATCAGGGATTCGACGCGCCCGCAGAAGGTGGGGTTTTTGCTCAGGTGCGTGCCGCCGCCGTTGAGCGCGAGCTGTCGGCGGACGCATTCGGAGTAGAAATGCATCACCCGGCGCCGCTTGCGTTCGGGCCATTGGTCGACGTGGTAGAAGTCGAGCTCACCCATGAACGGGAATATCACGATCCAGAAACCCGAACACAGCGACCAGGTGAGGAAGAAGTCGTCCTCTTCGGGGACGAAGAAGCCGGTCTTGTGCATGTCGTCGGTCGCCGCGAACCGTTGCTCCTCGATCTCGTCGAGGCGGTGGCGCAGACGGTTTCCGAACACCGCAGCATCGACCCGAAACAGCATGCGCAGCAACCGCTTCTCCAACAGCGACGGGAAGAACAGCTCGTACATCAGGGCGTAGCTGAACTGGGGGTCCGCGGCCATCAGCCGATGCAGGTAGGTCGTGCCGCTTCGGGCGTGCCCGATGCAAAACGTCGGCCCGGTCACCCGCGTGCGGCGCAGCGATGGGAAAAGGATCGGGTCGAGGGCGAAGCACACGGCGTGGATCGCTGCGACGAGCGGAACGCCGAGCAGGAATCCGAAGTATCGCGACCAGCGCTTCGATGCCGGTGGGTCGCGGCGCAACAGCCCGAGCATCGTCCGGTAGTTGGGCCAGTCGAAGTAGAAGCGCGTGCCCGGCATGAAACCTCCTCAGCGCGAGCTGATTTGGGCAGGCTATCGGCATGTATTTGACATTGTCAAGTATATCTTTGCTACCGTGGCGGCTGTGACGTACGCGCCCAAGTTGGATTCCGTGGATTCCATCAGCGCTGCGCTTTCGCGGGTCGTGCGGCTCAGCGTGAGTCGTTCGGCGTTCGCGCGGCAGGCGTCGGCGGCGGACACCGAGCTGTCCCAGCCGTCGTACATGCTGCTTCGCGTGTTGATCGACGAAGGACCCCTGCCGATCGGGCGCCTGGCGACCATGGCGCACATGGACGTCGGGATGGCCACTCGCCGAGTGCGGGCGCTGGCCGACGCGGGGCTCGTGACGCGGCGCGCCGATCCGGGAGACGGGCGCGTATCGGTGATCGCGACGACGCCGAACGGCGAACGCGCCGCGGGATCGCTGCACGCGGTGCGACGAGAGCACCTGGCCAGGGCGCTTTCGGGCTGGTCGGCGGCCGAGCTCCAGCAGTTCGATCGGCTGTTGACGAAGTTCCTCGAGGACACGACGAAGACACCGATCAAGCCATAGCGGCTCCGTGGGAATGGGACGCCGGTGAATGCGTTATAGGGCTGCGTGAGCGAAAAAGTTTGGTTTATCACCGGTACATCACGAGGCTTCGGACGAGACTGGGCGATCGCCGCGTTGGAGCGCGGCGACAAGGTTGCCGCGACGGCACGCAACATCGCGGCGCTGGACGACCTGGTCGCCAAGTACGGCGACGCGCTGCTGCCGATCCAGTTGGACGTCACGGATCGCGACGGGGACTTCGCGGCGGTCAAGCGCGCGCACGATCACTTCGGACGCCTGGACATCGTCGTGAACAACGCCGGCTACGGCCACTTCGGCTTCGTCGAGGAGCTGTCCGAGCAAGAGGCGCGCGACCAGATCGAGACCAACGTGTTCGGCGCGCTGTGGGTCACCCAGGCCGCGTTGCCGTACCTGCGCGAGCAGCGCAGCGGGCACATCATCCAGGTGTCCTCGATTGGCGGCATCGTCGCGTTCCCGTTGGTGGGCATCTACCACGCCTCGAAGTGGGCGTTGGAGGGCTTCTCGCAGGCGCTGGCCCAGGAGGTTGCGCCGTTCGGCATCCACGTCACGCTCGTCGAACCGGGCGGCTTCGATACCGACTGGGCGGGGGCGTCGGCCAAGCACTCCGAGCCCCTGCCGGCATACGACGAGGTTCGCGCCGCCGTCCAGGCCGAGCGCAGCAAGCGATGGGCCAGCCCCGGCGACCCGTCGGCCTCGGCGGCCGCGCTGCTGAAGGTGGTGGACGCCGACGAGCCGCCGCTGCGGGTGTTCTTCGGCGCCGGCCCGCTGCAAACGGCGAAGGCCGACTACGAGAGCCGGCTACGTAATTGGGAGCAGTGGCAGCCCGTCGCGGAGCTGGCGCAGGGGTAGCTCACTGCCCCTGCGCGTAGCGGTTTGCGAGCATCCGCCGCCGCGCGAAAGGCGACAGCACCGCCTCGTAGTGGCCGAGCAGTTCGTCGCAGATGACCGGCCAGCTGCGCCCGAGCACGCTGCGCCGGGCGGCCGGCGCGTAGCGGTGTCGTTCGGCGAGCAGGTGGTCGACCGCGGCGGGCAGGCGCGCCTCGAACTCGTTGACTTCCAACAGCAGACCGGTGCGGTACGGGGCGACGAGGTCGCGCGGCCCCCCGGCGTCGGGGGCGATCACCGGCAGCCCCGATG
The DNA here is from genome assembly GCF_001672675.1 of Mycobacterium sp. E2327. Classification (NCBI taxonomy): domain Bacteria; kingdom Bacillati; phylum Actinomycetota; class Actinomycetes; order Mycobacteriales; family Mycobacteriaceae; genus Mycobacterium; species Mycobacterium sp. E2327. The sequence goes on along the minus strand of NZ_LZKE01000185.1, from coordinate 19,719 downwards.
CCAGTGCCTCCTGCACGACTTGGCAGAACGTCTCGTGCTCACCGGGATGTACGAAGACGTCCATGCTGGCGTACGCGGCGGCGAGTTCCTCGCCGTACAGCGCGCCGGTGAAAACCGCTGTGGGCATGGCGGATTGCAGTTTCGCTTGGTCGACGCCGTCGCCGACGATGACGACCTGAACGGAATCGTTGGCGTTCAGCGCGACCAACCGCTCGACGTGCTTCTCCGGTGCGAGCCGGCCCACGAACCCGACGATCGGCTTGCCGGCCGGCGACCACCGCCGCCGCAGCGCCTCGTCGCGCCCCGACGGCGCGAACCGCAGCACGTCGACGCCGCGCGCCCACCGGTGCACCCGCGGGAACCTATGGGCGACAAGCGAATCCATCGTCACGCTGGACGGCGCCAAGGTGCGGTCGGCCAGGCTGTGCAGGTGACGAAACCAGGCCCACGCCGCGCGCGTCGTCATCGGAATGCCGTAGCTCGCCGCGAAACCCGGGACGTCCGTCTGGTACACCGCGACGGTCGGCACGCCCAGCCAGCGGGCCGCCTTCACCCCGCCGTACCCGAGCAGCGCCGGCGAAGCCAGGTGCACCACGTCGGGATCGAATCCCCGTAGCACGCTCACCATTCGGGGCATGGGGACCCCGAGCGGCAACGTGGTCACCTTGGGGAACATTCGCGACGGCACCCGATGCACCCGGATGCCGTCGTGAATGCGCTCCGCCCGCGGCTGACCCGGCGGGTTGTCGGGGGCGATGACGAGGGCTTCGTGACCGGTGCGACGCAGGTGCTCCAGGACACGCAGCACTGAATTACTGACGCCATTGACATTGGGGAGGAAGGACTCGGCGACGATTGCAACGCGCACGACACCACGGTCTCAGCGTCGCCTGTCGATTAGGTTGCCTGCGGGAATACGTCGTGCGAAATTTGCTGGTCGGATGCGGCGGCGCGGCGGTCCAGCCACCTGTCCAGCAGCGCAAGCCCAGTCAGCGCGGCCGCGGCGACCAGCCAGGCCACCACCGCGATGGATCCCGCCGGGATGATCGCCAGCCCGGCGTTGCGGTGCTGCACCCGAACCAGGTTCGGGTCGTTCTTGTTGTATTCGACATAGATCCGCATGCCCGTGGCCAATTCGGACGGATACAGCACGCCGAGCTCGGGCCGGTAGGTGACGCGGTCGGGTGTGACGAATTCGATGGTGGAGCGGCGTGGCCCAGCGCTGAGCACCTCCGCCTGCGCCACCCCCATGTGATGTCGGATCGCAAGGTCGTCACGCCACGCCCCGGCCACCAGGAGCAGCGACTGCAGCGTCACCAGTCCGGTGACGATCAGCACCGCGATCCGCAACCAGCGCAACGCAATCCTGGCCCGCGTCTTCGGGGGCGAGTCGCTGCGTCCATGAATGAGTATGTGCAGCAACGCTTTTAATCTGATCACAAGGCAGCCTTGATGGCCGCGTGCAGTTGCCGCAGCGACGAGCGGTCCGCCTTGACCTCCAGCACCCGCATACCCGCCGCCGGGTCATCGAGCGCCGCGGCGAGCTCGTCGACCTCGATCTGGCGGCTCTCGACGTGATAGGCGCGGCACAGCGCGCCGACGTCGACGTCGTGCGGGGTGCCGAAGATCCGCGAGGACACGTCGGAGAACCTCGGGTCACCCTGCTCGAGCAGTTCGAAGATGCCGCCGCCGTTGTCGTTGGACACCACGATCGTCAGCCGCTGCGGCGTCGGCTCGGTGGGCCCGATCAACAGCCCGGAGCTGTCGTGCACGAAGGTCAGGTCGCCGATCAGCGCCACGGTGCGTCCGTCATGCGCCAAAGCGGCCCCGATGGCGGTGGATACGGTGCCGTCGATGCCGGCGACCCCGCGGTTGGACCGCACCTTGATGCCCTGGGTGTTCAGGCCCACCAGTGCCGCGTCGCGGACCGGGTTGGACGCGCCGAGCACCAGCTGGTCACCGGGGCGCAGCGCGTCGGCGACGGCCGCGGCGACGTGCAGCCCGGTGGTCAGCGGGTGCGCCTCGAGCTGGTCGCGGACGGCCCGGCTGGCGTGCCGGTTCATCTCCGCGCAGCGGTGCAGCCACGCCGGGTGCGGCTCGCCGGTGGTGACCGCCCGCGTGCCGGTGGCCTGCGAGTTTCCCGAGACGTCGGGCCAGCGGGGCCCGGTGGTCAGCGCGTAGACCGGCACCTGCGGGTCGGCCAGCAGCGCGGACACCGGCCGGTGCAGCGTCGGGCGCCCCAGCATGATCACCTGCTTCGGGCGCAGCAGCGGCAGCGTCAGCGGGTGCAGCGGGTTGGGCACCGGGCGGCCGGAAAATGAGGTCGGCTCGGCGACGGTGGGCAGCTGCTCGAGGTTGGGGTGCGTGCCCGCACCGTGTCCCGCGATGACGACCGTGTCGGGCGACAGGTCGATCTCCAGCGGTTGGTCGAACGTGACGGGCGGGGTGTAGGTCCAGGGCCTGCCGCCGGGCCGGCCCTGCGGGACCACGGCGCCGTGGGGTTCGGGATCGGGCACCAACGGTTCGCGCAGCGGGATGTCGAACTGCACCGGGCCGGCGTTGGCGGTGCGAGATCCGGTGGCGGCGGCCAACACTCGGCAGGTGGCCGATCGCCAGGTGGCGTTGAGCGAATCCATCCGCTCGGGACCGTCCTCGGCCAGGCCCAGGCTGATGGTGGCGCGGACCTGGGTGCCGAAGTAGCCCAGCTGCTCCATGGTCTGGTTGGCGCCGGTGCCCAGCAGCTCGTAGGGCCGGTTGGCCGACAGCACGATCAGCGGCACCCGGGCGTAGTTGGCCTCGACCACCGCGGGACCCAGGTTGGCCACGGCGGTGCCCGACGTCATCGCGACGCACACCGGCGCGCCGGCGGCGATGGCCAGCCCGATGGCCAGGTAACCGGCGGTGCGCTCGTCGATGCGGACGTGCAGCCGCAGGCGGCCGGCGCGGTCGGCGTCCTGCAGCGCGAATGCCAGCGGCGCGTTGCGTGACCCGGGGCACAGCACCACGTCGCGGACGCCGCCGCGGATCAGCTCGTCAACGACGACGCGGGCCTGGGTCGTCGAGGGGTTCACTCCTACAGCGTGTCACAACCGGCCGGCACGGCCGCCTACCAGTGCCTTCAGGCCCGCACGCTGGCGAAGAACTGCAGCGCCGCGGTGTTGACGGCCTGCGGCCGCTCCAGGAAGCCCAGGTGCCCGGCGTCGGGGATCTGCAGGTAGCGGCCGTTGGGCATGGCGTCGGCGACCTCGCGTCCGAGGTAGGCCGGCGTCACGATGTCGTCGGCGAAGCCCATCACCAGCACCGGCGCCGCGATGCTGCGGTATGCGGACAGCCGGTTGGTCTGCGGGGAGACGTACATCTGGGTGCGCAGTCCCGGGGTCTGCTTGACCGGCCAGGTGCAAAACATCGCGATCCAGTCGTCGACGGCGGCGTCGTCGTTGAGTGTCTTGCGCGAAAAGCTCTCCAGCAGACGGTTTCTCGCGTCGAGCAGGGGCGGCACCGTGACTCCGGAGGCGTGCAGCTCGACCTCGGCCTCGTGGAAGAACTGGCGCGCGCGGTCCAGGCGGCCGCGGGTGGCCATCAGCACCGCCGAGCTGACCAGCTCGGGCCGCGCCACCATGAGTTCCTGCGCGATGAACGCCCCCATCGACACCCCGACAACGCGCGCCGGGGCGGCGCCCAGCGATTCGATCAGCGCGGCGGTGTCGGCGACCATGGTCTGCGTAGTGAATCCCTCGGCGTTTTCCGTGTCGCCGACCCCGCGGTTGTCGAAGGTGATGCAGCGGTACCCGGCGGCCAGGAAGGCCGGGACCTGATGCGGGTGCCAGGTGCGCCCGGCGCCCCCGCGACCGGCGATGAAGACGACGGGCTCACCGGAGCCGCGGTCGTCGTAAGCCAGATTGATCATCCGGACGACGGTACAAGCAGCGGATGGCAGGCCCTGACCCGGTCGATCCACCACTGCCGCCGTTCGGCTGGCGCGGCGAGCGCCCGCAGCCGCGCCGGGTCCGGTGTCACCGGCCCGACCGGCAGGTAGCCGTCGACGGGCGGGGCGACGTCTGCCACGTCTTCGACGAAGAGCCCGCCGGTGCCCAGCCCGCAGGCATGGCCGAGGTGCGGCAGGGCGGCAGCGGCGGTCAGGCCGTGGCCGATGCCCACCGCCGAATCCAGCGCGCTGGACACCACGATGGGGATGTGGATCTGGGCGGCGATGGCCAGCAGGGCCGAAATACCGCCCAGCGGGGCGACTTTCAGCACCGCGATGTCGGCGGCGCCGGCGCGGACCACGGCCAGCGGGTCGTCGGCCTTGCGGATGCTTTCGTCGGCCGCGATCGGCACGTCGACCTGAGCACGCAGGGCGGCGAGTTCGCCGACCGTCGCGCAGGGCTGCTCGAGGTACTCCAGGGGGCCGTCGGCCGTCAGGGCGGCCGCCGCTGCGGCGGCTTGCTCGACGCTCCAGCCGCCGTTGGCGTCCACCCGCACGGTGGCAACCAGCTCGCGGGCCGCGTTGACCCGCGCCACGTCGTCGGCCAGGGTCTGCCCGGACTCGGCGACCTTCACCTTCGCCGTGCGGGCCCCCGGAAACCGGGCCAGCACCTCGCTGACCTGGGCGGCGGGGACGGCCGGCACGGTCGCGTTGATCGGGATGCGGTCTCGGTGCACCGGCGGCGGCGCCCGGTACGCGCCCTCGACGGCCGACGCCAGCCAGTGCGCGGCCTCGCGCGGGCCGTATTCGACGAAGGCGCCGAACTCGCCCCACCCGGCTGGACCCTCGATCAGCGCGAGTTCGCGGGTGGTGATGCCGCGAAAGCGCACCCGCATCGGCAGCGCGACCACGTGCAGGCGGTCCAGCACATCCTCGAGCGCGGGTATCACTGGCCGTAGACCTGGCGGCCCGCCAGATACGTCGCGCGCACCTCGAGGCCGGCGATCTGTTCGGGCGGCACCGTTCGGGGGTCGGCCGACAGCACCACCAGGTCGGCGTACTTGCCGACCTGCAGCGAGCCGATCACGTCGTCGGCGAACAGCTGCCAGGCGGCGTCGATGGTCTGCGCGCGGATCGCCTGTTCGACGGTCAACCTCTCCTCGGGCGCCAGGACCCGGCCGCTGGGCGCGGTGCGGGTGACGGCGACGCTGATGTTGCGCAGCGGTTCCTCGGGCGTCACCGGCGGATCGTTGTGCAACGAGATCCGCATGCCGGTGGCCACCGCGGAACCCGCCGGCATCCAACGGGATCCGCGCTCGGGGCCGAACAGGCCGTCGACGATGACGTCGCCCCAGTAGTGGATCTGGTCGACGAAGATGCTGCAGGTGACGCCGAGGTCGGCCGCCCGTCGAAGCTGCTCCGGCCGGATGGCGCCGACGTGTTCGAGGCGCAGCCGGTGGTCGTCGCGCGGATGGCGCCTGAGTGCCTCCTCGTAGACGTCCAGGATCGTGTCGACGCCGGCGTCGCCCTGCACGTGGCAGGCCATCTGCCAGCCCGACGGGTGGTAGGCGCCGACGATCTCGGTGAGCTGTTCGGCGGTGTAGTTGGCGCAGCCGCAGGAGCCCGGCGCGATTCCGATGGTGCGGGTGGCCTCGGTGTCCAGGTACGGGAACGACAGGGCGATGTTGCCGATCCACGGCGAGCCGTCGACCCAGATCTTGATGCCGACCTGGCGCAGCATGTCGTCGCCCTGGCCCGGGGTGGCGGTGGTGGACATCTGCGGGTTGGACACCTCGTAGGTGCGCAGCCGCACCGTCAGTTGGCCGCGCAGCTGCTCGATCAGGGGCCCGAAGTTCGGGTCGAACGCCATCTCCGAACAGGTGGTCAGCCCGGCCCGATTGAGCCGGGCGCACTCGGCGAGCAGCATCGCCGGGTAGCTGTCGGCCTGGATGGCGCCGCCCAGCAGGGGAAACACCGCGGCGATTTCCTCGGCGGTGCCGTCGAGTTCCCCGTCGGCGGCGCGGCCGTATTTGGCGCCCTTGGGGTCCGGGGTGTCCCGCGTCAGCCCGTTGAGGCGGGCGGCGCGCGAATTGAAGAAGGCCTTGTGCCCGGAATTGTGGATGATCACCAGCGGCCCGTCGGGAGCGATCTCGTCGAGCCACGCCAACGTCGGCTGCGGGAGCCCGGCCTGCAGCAGGGCGTCCCAGCCGTTCAGGTAGGCGCCGGCCGGTCCCCGTGCGGCGGCCTCCGCGCGGATCGCGGCGACGACATCGTCGGCCCTGGGGATGGTGACCGGCCGGATGTCGACGATCCGGTCCGACAGCGCCACGGCCTCCATGAGCGGATGGCCGTGCGCCTCAACGAATCCCGGCATGACGCAGCCGTCTCCGACGTCGACGGTTTGGGTGCCGGGGCCGATGAAAGGCTCGACCTCGGCGCGGGTGCCGACGGCGACGAGCCGGCCGCTTGCCACGCCCAGCGCCTCGGCCGTGGGCCGCGCGTCGTCGACGGTCAGCACGGTCCCGGTGACGACGAGGTCTGCGACGGCCATGACCACGAATGCTACGGGTCGGAGGGTCCGGGCCACCCGAATTGCAACACGTTCTAGTCTTGCCCCTATGAGTGACAACGACCTGTTGCGCAACCCGACCCACAACGGCCACCTTCTGGTGGGGGCGCTCAAGCGCCACAAGAACCGTCCGGTGCTGTTTCTCGGCGACACCACGCTGACGGGTGGTCAGTTGGCCGAGCGGATCAGCCAGTACACGCAGGCGTTCGAGGCGCTGGGCGCCGGCACCGGCGTCACCGTCGGGCTGCTGTCGCTCAACCGCCCCGAGGTGCTGATGATCCTCGGCGCGAGTCAGACCCAGGGCTATCGGCGCACCGCGCTGCACCCGCTCGGCTCGCTCGACGATCACGCGTACGTGCTCACCGACGCCGGGGTGAGCTCGCTGATCATCGACCCGAACCCGATGTTCACCGAGCGCGCGCTGGGTCTGCTGGAGAAGGTGCCGTCGCTCAAGCAGATCCTGACCATCGGCCCGGTGCCCGAGGCGTTGAGCGGGGTGGCCGTCGACCTGTCCGCGGAGGCGGCGAAGTACGAGCCCAAGCCGCTGGTGGTCGCCGACCTGCCGCCGGACAACATCGGCGGCCTGACCTACACGGGCGGGACGACCGGCAAGCCCAAGGGCGTGATCGGGACCACCGGGAACATCGCCGCGATGACGGCGATCCAACTCGCCGAGTGGGAGTGGCCCGAACACCCGCGCTTTTTGATGTGCACGCCGCTGTCGCACGCCGGCGCGGCGTTCTTCACGCCCACCGTCGTGAAGGGCGGCGAGATGGTGGTGCTGAGCAAGTTCGACCCGGCCAAGGTGCTGAAAGTCATTGAAGAGCAACGCATTACGGCGACCATGCTGGTGCCGTCGATGCTCTACGCGTTGATGGACCACCCCGATTCGCACACCCGCGACCTGTCGTCGCTGGAGACCGTCTACTACGGCGCCTCGGCGATCAACCCGGTGCGCCTGGCCGAGGCGATCCGGCGGTTCGGCCCGATTTTCGCCCAGTACTACGGGCAGTCCGAGGCCCCGATGGTGATCACCTACCTGGCCAAGGCCGACCACGACGAGAAGCGGCTGACGTCGTGCGGGCGCCCGACCCTGTTCGCCCGGGTGGCGCTGCTGGGTACCGACGGCAAGCCGGTGCCGCAGGGCGAGCCGGGCGAAATCTGCGTCAGCGGACCGCTTTTGGCCGGCGGCTACTGGAATCTGCCGGACGAGACGTCGAAGACCTTCAAAGACGGCTGGCTGCACACCGGGGACATGGCCCGCGAGGACGAGGACGGCTTCTACTTCATCGTCGACCGGGTCAAGGACATGATCGTCACCGGCGGCTTCAACGTGTTCCCCCGCGAGGTCGAGGACGTGATCGCCGAGCATCCGGCCGTCGCGCAGGTGTGTGTGGTCGGCACGCCCGACGAGAAGTGGGGCGAGGCCGTCACCGCCGTGGTAGTGCTGCGCGCCGACGCGCCGCGCGACGACGACGCGATCGACGCGATGACCGCCGAGATCCAGGCCGCGGTCAAGGACCGCAAGGGCTCGGTGCAGTCACCCAAGCGGGTGGTGGTCGTCGACGCGCTGCCGTTGACCGGGCTGGGCAAGCCGGACAAGAAGGCCGTGCGGGCGCAGTTCTGGGAAGGCGCCGGCCGCGCGGTGGGCTAGCGGGCAACCAGGCCGGCCAGCAGCAGGTCGAGCATGCGGCCCGTCTGCTCCGGCGAACCGCTGGCCAGAAAAATGCCGATGAGGCTGGACACGACGTCGTCGGCCGGCACGTCGGCGCGCAGGGTCCCGTCGCTTGCGCCCGCCCGCAACAGCGTGTCGACGGCCCCGACGATGCGGTCGCGGGTCTGACTGGGTTCCATCGCGCCGGAATCGAAGATCGCGTGTAGCGACTCGGCCATCCCACGCTTGGCGGCCACGAAGCTGGCGTAGCGGTCCATCCAGCGCCGCAGGGCCTGCTCGGGCGGATGCCGTTTGAGCAGGCCTTCGGCGGCCGCGGCCACTTCGGCGAGCTCGGCGCGGTAAATCGCCTCGACGAGGGCCTCCCTGTTGGGGAAATGCCGGTAGAGCGTGCCGATCCCGACGCCCGCGTCGCGCGCGATCGATTCGAGCGACACCGGCCGGCCGTCCGCGGTCGCGAATGCCGCGGTCGCCACCTGGAGCAGCTTTTCGCGATTCCGGCGGGCGTCGGACCGGGTGGACTCGATCAAAGCGGAGGTTCCTCCGGTTCTGCTAGGCTCGGATAAGCGGAGGATCCTCCGCATTCCTATCAGTGTGGCACGAGGAGCACCATGACGGACAAACCCCAGCCTGGTGGCGTCGGCGACATCGGCAAGTCGACGGTCGCCCGGATCGGCTACGGCGCCATGCAACTGTTCGAGGCGGTCTCCGAGGAGGACGCGACCGCGGTGCTGCGTCGCGCGGTCGAACTCGGCGTCAACCACATCGACACCGCGTCGTTCTACGGCCCGGGCGAGGTGAACCGCCGGATCCGCGCGGCGCTGGCCCCCTACCGCGAAGACCTGGTCATCGTCAGCAAGGTCGGCGCGCGCTACACCGGCGAACAACCCATGCCCCTGACCGCGGCGCAGCGGCCCGCCGAGTTGCGCTCTGCCGTGGAGGACGACCTGCGCCAGCTGGGCCTGGACTGCGTTCCGGTGGTCAACCTGCGGCGCATGGACCTCGGACCTGCTGCGGCCGCCGACGGCGACCAGGACGTCGACCTCGACGACCAACTCGCCGAGATGATCGCCCTGCGTGACGAGGGCAAGATCGGTGCGATCGGCATCAGCAGCGTGCCGCTCGACGTGGTGCGCCGGGCGCTGCCGGCGGGCATCGTCTGCGTGCAGAACGCCTACAGCCTCCTCGACCGCTCCCAGGAGGACACCCTCGACCTGTGTAAGGCGGAGGGCGTTGCGTGGGTGCCGTACTTCCCATTGGGGTCGGCGTTCCCTGGCCTCCCCAAGGTCACCGACCACCCGGTCGTGGTCGAGGTCGCCGGCGAAATCGGTGCTACGCCAGCTCAAATCGGGCTGGCATGGCTGCTGGTCCACTCCCCCAACGCATTGCTTATCCCAGGGACACGATCGGTGCCGCACCTCGAGGAGAACCTCGGCGCCGGGGACATCGCGCTGGGTGCCGACGTACTCGCGCGGCTCGAGGCGCGACCCGGCGGGTAACGTCGCTGCCGTGGGCAGCGTCGAACGGGTCCGGCCGCCGTGGTGGCTGAAGCCGGCAAACAAGCTCTTCATCCGGATGTCGCGGCTGGGAATGAGTTTCGGGGGCGAGAGCCCGGTCGTGTTGACGGTGAAAGGGCGCAAGTCCGGCCGCGACCGGTCGACACCGGTGACCCCGATGACGGTCGACGGGCACGAGTTCGTCGTCGCCGGGTTTCCCGGCGCCGACTGGGTCGCCAACGCACGCGCCGCCGGGCAGGCGACGGTGGCCCGCGGGCGGCGCGTCCAAAAGGTGCGGATGGTGGAGTTGCCGCCCGACGACGCGCGGCCGATCCTGCGCGCCTTCCCGACCGAGGTGCCCACGGGCGTCGGCTTCATGAAACGGGCGGGACTCGTGATCGACGGTCGCCCCGAGGAATTCGAAGCCCTGGCCGGCCGGTGCGCGGTGTTCCGGCTGGACCCGGTGTAGTCGCGATGCGGCGCGTGCTGTTGGTGCTGACGCTGCTGGTCGCCGCGTTGGGCGTGCCCCCGGCGCGAACTTTCGCCGCGACGGGCTGCGCGCCCGGCGGCGACCCACCCCCGTCCGGCGCCGCACAACGCAAGGTCGGCGACCTCGACTGGGACGGCCAGCCGGACACGTTGTGGGTCGGGCAGTTTCGCGACGGCGGCCGCACCGCCCGAGTCGCCGGCGTCACGACGGCGAGCGGCGCGAACTCCGGCGTAGAGATCGCCTCGGCGAGCCCAATCCCGTTGAGCGCCTTGGCGATCGACGCACAGCAAGACGGGCAGCACCAGATCATCGTCAGCGACGGCCGCAGCGCGCAGCTCTACGTGTTCGCCGACTGCCGACTGCAGGCCGCCGCCGACAACCAGGGCGCGCCGTTTCTGTTCGACCTGGCGAACCTGCGCGGCAACGGCACCGGAATCGGCTGCAGCGACCTCGGCCCACCGTCGCCCGGCCGGCACCTGGTCGGGCTGCAGGCCTTGAACCAGGACGGTCAGTGGACGGTGCGGCGCACCGAGATCAACCTCAACGGCACGCTGGCTACCATCGGGAAGTCCGACACCGTGGCGGCCACGTCCGCGCAGGACCCCGCGGTGGTCTCGGCGCAGACCATCAGCTGCGGCGAGAGCACCATAAGGAAGGACGGAGTTCAACAGCCTTGAGTGACAACCCATTTGACGCGCAGGCCTGGCGACCCGTCGACGGATTCGGCGACCTGACCGACATCACCTACCACCGCCACGTCACCGACGCGACGGTGCGGGTGGCGTTCGACCGCCCCGAGGTGCGCAACGCGTTCCGGCCGCACACCGTCGACGAGCTCTACCGGGCGCTCGACCACGCGCGCATGTCTCCCGACGTGGGCGTGGTGCTGCTGACCGGCAACGGCCCGTCGCCCAAGGACGGCGGTTGGGCGTTCTGCTCCGGCGGCGATCAGCGCATCCGCGGCCGGTCGGGCTATCAATACGCGAGCGGCGAGACCGCCGACACCGTCGACGCCGCCCGCGCCGGCCGGTTGCACATCCTCGAGGTGCAGCGGCTCATCCGGTTCATGCCCAAGGTGGTCATCTGCCTGGTCAACGGGTGGGCCGCCGGGGGCGGGCACAGCCTGCACGTGGTCTGTGACCTCACCCTGGCCAGCCGCGAGCACGCGCGCTTCAAGCAGACCGACGCCGACGTCGGCAGCTTCGACGGCGGCTACGGCAGCGCGTATCTGGCCCGTCAGGTCGGCCAGAAGTTCGCCCGCGAGATCTTCTTCCTGGGCCGGCCCTACACCGCCGAGCAGATGCACCACATGGGTGCGGTCAACGAGGTCGTCGACCACGTCGTCCTCGAACGCACCGGCATCCAGTGGGCGGCCGAGATCAACGCGAAATCCCCTCAGGCGCAACGGATGCTGAAGTTCGCGTTCAACCTGCTCGATGACGGGCTGGTGGGCCAGCAGCTGTTCGCCGGCGAGGCCACCCGGCTGGCGTACATGACCGACGAGGCCGTGGAGGGCCGCGACGCGTTCTTGGAGAAGAGGCCGCCGGACTGGAGCGCGTTCCCGCGCTACTTCTAGGTGGCCCCGGGCCGCCGCCTACACTCCGCACGTGAGCAAGAGCCCCCTCAGCAGATTCAGAGACCAGCTGGTGCTGGCGACCATGCGACCGCCCGCGTCGCCGCAGATACTGGTCAACCGGCCCGCGATCAAGCCGGTCGACCTCGACGGCAAGCGGATCCTGCTGACCGGGGCCTCGTCGGGCATCGGCGAGGCCGGGGCCGAACAGCTGGCCCACGCCGGCGCAACCGTGGTCGTCGTCGCCCGCCGCGGCGACCTGCTCGAGGCGCTGGCGGACCGCATCGCGAAGTCCGGCGGCAGCGCGATACCGATCCCCTGTGACATCTCGGACCTGGACGCGGTCGACGCGCTGGTGGCCGACGTCGAAAAGCGCCTCGGCGGCGTCGACATCCTGATCAACAACGCCGGCCGGTCGATCCGCCGGCCCCTGGCCGAGTCGCTGGAACGCTGGCACGACGTGGAGCGGACCATGCTGCTGAACTACTACGCGCCACTGCGGCTGATTCGCGGGCTCGCGCCCGCGATGCTCGAGCGCGGCGACGGCCACATCATCAACGTGTCGACGTGGGGGGTCCTGTCGGAGGCGTCGCCGCTGTTTTCGGTCTACAACGCCTCCAAGGCCGCGCTGTCGATGGTGAGCCGGGTCGTCGAAACCGAGTGGGGCCGAAGGGGCGTCCATTCGACGACGCTGTACTACCCGCTGGTCGCCACGCCGATGATCGCGCCGACCAAGGCCTACGACGGGATGCCCGCGCTGACGTCCCAGGAGGCCGCCGAGTGGATGGTCACCGCGGCCCGCACCCGCCCGGTGCGGATCGCGCCACGCATGGCGATCGCCGCCAAGGCGCTGGACACGTTCGGCCCCCGCTGGGTCAACACGCTCATGCAGCGCCAATCCATCCAGCCCAACCATGAAGCCTGACGTGATAGACACGAGGTTATGGAGATCCTGGCCAGTCGGATGCTGCTCCGGCCGGCGGACTATCAGCGGTCGCTGAGCTTCTACCGCGACGAGATCGGCCTGGCGATAGCCCGCGAATATGGCGCGGGGACGGTGTTTTTCGCGGGACAGTCCCTGCTGGAGCTGGCCGGTTACGGCTCGCCGGACCATTCCCGCGGCCCGTTCCCCGGCGCGCTGTGGCTGCAGGTCCGCGACGTCGCGGCGACGCAGGCCGAGCTGGAGGGCCGCGGGGTTCCGATCGCCCGCGAGGCGCGGCGCGAGCCGTGGGGTTTGCGAGAGATGCACGTGACCGATCCGGACGGGATCACGTTGATCTTCGTCGAGGTCCCCGGAGACCATCCGCTACGCCGCGATACCCGCGGCGACTGAGGGGGAACGCCCGGTTAACTAACGGCTAACATCAGAAGACAAGTCAAGGTACACCTGCGTTTCTGCCGTCCCTGGGTTCGACAATTTAATCCCCCTACTACGAGAATCAGGCGCTGTGAACATCGATTTGTTCCTCCTAATCATTGTCGTAATCACGGCACTCGCTTTCGATTTCACCAACGGCTTCCACGACACCGGCAACGCGATGGCAACGTCCATCGCCAGTGGGGCGCTGGCGCCCAAGGCCGCTGTCGCGCTGTCGGCGGTGCTGAACCTGGTGGGCGCGTTCATGTCCACCGCGGTCGCGGCCACGATCGCCAAAGGCCTCATCGACGGGCACATCGTGACGCTGGAACTGGTGTTTGCCGGCCTGGTCGGCGGCATCGTCTGGAACCTGCTCACCTGGCTCCTCGGCATCCCGTCCAGCTCGTCGCACGCGCTGATCGGCGGCATCGTCGGCGCCACGCTCGCGGCCGTCGGCTCGCACGGGGTGATCTGGAAGGGCCTGGTGTCCAAGGTGCTGATCCCGGCCGTCGTCGCCGCGATCCTGGCCATCCTGGTCGGGGCGATCGCGACCTGGCTGGTCTACCGCGTCACCCGCGGCCTCGACACCTCGCGCACCGAGGCCGGCTTCCGGTACGGCCAGTGGGGGTCGGCGTCGCTGGTCTCCCTCGCGCACGGCACCGGTGACGCCCAGAAGACGATGGGCATCATCTTCCTGGCGCTGATGTCGTACGGCGCGGTCAGCAAGACCGAGGCCTCGCCACCGTTCTGGGTCATCCTCTGTTGCGCCCTGGCGATGGCGGCAGGCACCTACCTGGGCGGTTGGCGGATCATCCGCACCCTGGGCAAGGGACTCGTCGAGATCAAGTCGCCGCAGGGCATGGCCGCCGAATCGTCCTCGGCGGCAGTCATTTTGCTGTCCACCCACTTCGGCTACGCGCTGTCGACGACGCAGGTCTGCACCGGCTCGGTGATGGGCAGCGGGCTGGGCAAGCCCGGCGGCGAGGTCCGCTGGGGCGTCGCCGGCCGGATGGTGACCGCGTGGCTGATCACGCTCCCGTTGGCCGGCTTGGTCGGGGCGATCACCTACTGGACCGTCCACCTCATCGGCGGCTACCCCGGGGCGATCATCGGCTTCGGGCTGCTGGTCGCGGTCTCCACGTTGATCTACATCCGGTCGCGGCGGGTCAAGGTCGACCACAAGAACGTCAACGCCGAATGGGAAGGCAGCCTCACCGCCGGCCTCGAGGGCGACGGACATCCGCCGTCCGATAGGGGGTCCAGGGTGGGGTCCGACGACGACACCGTGAGCGCGGGGAACCCCTCATGAGCCACTTCAGCGACTGGTTCAACTACCAGGCCTCCCTGCGGATCCTGATCTTCAGCATGCTGGCCGGGGCGTTCCTGCCGGGGATGTTCGCCCTCGGGCTGCGGTTCCAGGCGGTCGGGAGCGGAGAGGTCAGCCCCGACGGCAGCCCGCCGCACAAGAACCCGGTGCTGCTGGGGATCGCCTGGGTCATCTACGCAATAGTGCTGGCCGTGATCCTGTTCGCCCTGCTGTACATCTCGCGTGACTTCATCGCGCACCAGACCGGCCAGGCGTTCTTGGGAGCCAAGCCCAAGTAGGATCGAATCGTCCACACAGCCGAACCCCCGCGCGGAGGGATAGCGAAGTGAACGGATTCCTGAGTTCGATCGTCTCGTGGCTGCGCGCGGGGTACCCGGAGGGCATCCCGCCGACCGACACCTTTCCGGTGCTGGCCCTGCTGACCCGACGGCTGGGCCATGACGAGGTCATCACGGTGGCGCAGGAGCTGATGGACCGCGGCGATTTCGACGACATCGACATCGGTGTGGCGATCAGCAAAGTCACCGACGAGCTGCCGTCGGACGAGGACGTGGAGCGGGTGCGGGCGCGGTTGGCCGCCCACGGCTGGCCATTCGACGAGCCCCGCGGCGCCGCGGAGGACCCCGCATAGCCCTGCTGCGCGCGCTCCGCGTCGCGTCGGGCTCGGCCGCCCCGGTGTTGCTGCCCGCCCTGGAGCGGGTGCTGGACGGCCGCGATTCGGCGCTGGTCGCGGTGCCGGCCGACGACGACCGCGCGGCGCCGGCGTTGCGGGTGGGTGAGCCCATCGACGACGACGTGGCCCTGGTCGCGACGACGTCGGGCACCACGGGCGCACCCAAGGGCGCCCTGCTGACCGCCGCCGCCCTGACCGCCAGCGCGACGGCCACCCACGACCGCCTCGGCGGGCCCGGCGCCTGGCTGCTGGCGTTGCCGCCGTACCACATCGCCGGGGTGCAGGTGCTAGTGCGCAGCGTGCTCGCCGGCTCCACGCCCGTCGAGCTGGACGTCTCCCACGGCTTCGACGCGACCGAATTACCCTCTGCCGTAAGGCGATTGGGGGACGGACGGCGGTATGCGTCGCTGGTGGCCGCCCAGCTGGCCAAGGCCCTCGCCGACCCGGCCACCGCGGGCGCGCTCGCCGAACTGGACGCGGTGCTGCTCGGCGGCGGGCCGGCCCCGCGGCCGATCCTGGCCGCCGCCGCGGCGGCGGGCATCGCGGTGGTGCGCACCTACGGGATGAGCGAGACCGCGGGTGGCTGCGTCTACGATGGCCTCCCGCTGGACGGCGTGGCGCTGCGCCTGGCGCCCGGCGGGCGCATCGTCATCGGCGGCGCGACGCTGGCCAAGGGGTATCGCAACCCGGTCGACCCCGACCCGTTCGCCGAGCCGGGCTGGTTTCACACCGACGACCTGGGCGCGATCGACGACACGGGGGTGCTGACCGTGCTGGGCCGCGCCGACGACGCGATCAGCACCGGCGGGCTGACCGTGTTGCCGCAGCCGGTCGAGGCCGCGCTGAGCACCCACCCCGCCGTCGGCGACTGCGCGGTCTTCGGCCTGGCCGACGACCGGCTGGGTCAGCGGGTGGTCGCGGCGATCGTGGTGCGCGAGGGCTGCGACGCGCCGACGCTCGAAGCGCTGCGGGCCCATGTCAGCCGTGCGCTGGACGCGACCGCCGCGCCCCGCGAGCTGCACGTGGTGGACGCGCTGCCGCGGCGCGGCATCGGCAAGGTCGACCGCGCGGCGCTGGTGCGGCGGTTCTCCGGCACGGACTAATAGGCTGGCGACCGTGAGGGTCGCGCGACGGGAGTCAGTTGCCGTCGCGCTCGCGGCCGTGCTGGTGGCGGCGGCGTTCGTGCTGCCGCGCCTGCACTGGGGGGTTCGGCCGCGGCTGGACGTCGCCCAGGAGCGGTTCGGCACGCGCACCGGGGCCACGCCCATCTTCGGGGCGTGGGAGATCCACGCCAGCTGGGGAACCGGGCCGGCCATCCTGATCGCGGTGGCCGCCGTCGTCTGGGGTCCCCGTGTGGCGCAACGGCTTTCGTGGCGAGCGCTGACGCTCGGGACGTGGGCCACCGCTTGCGCATGGGCGTTCGCGCTGGCGATGATCGACGGCTGGCAACGCGGCTTCGCCGGGCGACTGACCACCAGGGACGAGTACCTGTCGCAGGTGCCCAGCATCACCGACATCCCCGCCGCGGTGCGCACGTTCTCCAGTCGCATCGTCGACTACCAACCGAACTCGTGGGTGACCCACGTGTCGGGGCATCCGCCGGGCGCGCTCCTGACGTTCGTCTGGCTGGACCGGATCGGCTTGCATGGCGGCGCCTGGGCCGGGCTGCTGTGCCTGCTGGCCGGCTCCAGCGCGGCGGCGGCCGTCGTGGTCGCGGTGCGCGCGCTGGCCGACGAGCAGACCGCGCGGCGGGCGGCGCCGTTCGTCGCGGTCGCCCCGACGGCGATCTGGGTCGCGGTCTCGGCCGACGGCTATTTCGCCGGGGTCGCGGCGTGGGGCCTGGCGCTGTTGGCCGTGGCGGTGCGCCGCCCCGTCCGGTTCCCCGCGCTGGTGGCCGCCGCCGCGGGCCTGCTGCTGGGGTGGAGCGTCTTCCTGAGCTACGGCCTGATGCTGCTGGGGCTGCCGGCGTTGGCGGTGCTGGTCTCGGCGACCGACTGGCGCGCGGTGCTGCGCGCGGTCGGCCCCGCGGCGCTGGCCGCGCTGGCGGTGGCGGTGGCGTTCGCCGTCGCGGGGTTCTATTGGTTCGATGGGTATACCCTTGTGCAGCAACGCTATTGGCAGGGCATTGCCAAGGATCGGCCGTTTCAGTATTGGGTGTGGGCCAACCTGGCCAGCGTGGTGTGCGCGATCGGATTGGGCAGCGTCGCCGGCATCACGCGGGTGTTCGACCGGTCCGCCATCCGCCGGCGCTCCGGCTTTCACCTGGTGCTGTTGGCGATGCTGGCCGCCATCGCCTGCGCGGACCTTTCCATGCTGAGCAAGGCCGAGGTCGAACGGATCTGGCTGCCGTTCACCGTCTGGCTGACCGCGGCGCCCGCGCTGCTGCCGGCGCGCTCACACCGGCTGTGGCTGGCGGTCAACGCCGTCGGGGCGCTGGTCGTGAACACCGTCATCGTCACCAATTGGTGACTGCGTGTGAATTGAGGGCTTTCCGCGTGTATGTGGGGCGGGATTTCGGCGATTTTTCCGCCCACGATTCACACGAAAAGTCCTGGGCTCACAAGCATTAGAGCCCGGCCGCGCGGGTGACCCGCGCGAAGCGACTGGCGGCCGGGCACGCGTCGCGGACCGCGCCGACGTCGTCGACCACGTCGATGTCGGCCAGGCGCTGCACCGATGCCACGTCGATGCCGTTGTCGCGCAACGCTTTCAACGTCAACTCCCCGGTGTCGGGCCGAGACATCGGCACACCGCGCAGGCATTCGGCCATCGCCGGCGCGCGGACGCCAAGCACCCACCAGCCGCCGTCGTGGGCCAGCCCCAGGACGGCCGGCGCGTCGAGCAGGCGGCGCGCGCAGTCGGCCAGCAGCTCGGCGGTGACCTGGGGGGTGTCCATCCCGATTTGCAGTACCGGGTATCCGTCCGCCGAGTCGGCGTGGGCGTTGGCGAGCCGGTCGGCGAAGTCGTCCCCGCGCTGCGCGATCACGGTGAACGACTCGAGCCGTCGCCGGATCTCGGCCGCGCCCGCCGCGGCTGCGAGATCGGCGGTCAGCGCCACCACCCGCGCCGCGACCGGCGCCGCGGCCACGGCGTCCAGCGTGTCCAGCAGCGCGGCGGCCGCGATGTCGGCGGCCACGCGGTCACCGACGGTCGCCGCGAGGCGTGTCTTGGCCCGGCCCGGCTCGGGCGCCTTGGCGACCACCAGGACGGTCACCGGCAGGACGCTCACGAGATCACCTTCCAGAAGTCCAGGATCGCGGTGATGCTGCCTCGCAGCGAGCCGCTGACCTTCGACTTGCCGCCGGTGCGCGGGCCGTAGCTGACGTCGAGCTCGACCACGCGCCAGCCGGCCGCGGCGGCGCGGACGAGCAGTTCCAGCGGGTAGCCCGAGCGCCGGTCGGCGACGCCGAGGTTCAGCAGCGCCTCGCGCCGGGCGACGCGCATCGGCGCGATGTCGTGCACCGGCAGGCGGTGGCGGGTGCGCAGCCGCCAGCTCATGACCACGGTGCCCACCCGCGCGACCCACGGCCAGCGCAGCCCGGGCACGGGCCGGCGCCGGCCGGTCACCAGGTCGGCACCGTGGTCGAGCGCGGCGACCAGCCGGGGCAGGTCGCCGGGGTCCATGGAGCCGTCAGCGTCGATGACCGCGACGATCGGGGTGGTCGCGGCTACCACGCCGGCGTGCACCGCCGCCCCGTAGCCGGCCCGCGGCTCGGCGACCACGTGGGCGCCGAAACGGGTTGCCACCGCGGCGGTTTGGTCGGTGCTGTTGTTGTCGACGACCAGCGCCCGATAACCCGCGGGGATGGCCGCCAGCACCCCCGGCAGCGACTCCTCTTCGTTGAGGCAGGGCAACACCACCGTGACCGCGTCGTCGGGCATGCGCTGGGCCGCGATCAGTGATGGGTGGTGGCCGGCGGCGGCTTCGGAGTCACCGGCTGTTGTGGGGTCACCGGCTGCTGGGTATGCGGAACGGTCTGCTGTGTCTGCGGCGGAATGGTTTGCTGCGTCTGCGGTTTCGTCGGCGGCGGCGCCTGCGTCGTCGGCGGGGGCGCCTGCGTCGTCACCGGAGCCTGCGTCGTCACCGGCGCCTGCGTCGTCGTCACCGGAGCCTGCGTCGTCGTCACCGGAGCCTGCGTCGTGGTCACGGGTGGCTGCGTCGTGGTCACCGGCGCCTCCGTCGTCGTGGGTGGCGTGGTCGGCGGCGTGGTGGGCGGGGTCGTCGGCGGCCATCCCCGCGGGTTATCGGGCGCTGGTCGTCGACAACAACAGCACCGACCAAACCGCCGCGGTGGCAACCCGTTTCGGCGCCCACGTGGTCGCCGAGCCGCGGGCCGGCTACGGGGCGGCGGTGCACGCCGGCGTGGTAGCCGCGACCACCCCGATCGTCGCGGTCATCGACGCTGACGGCTCCATGGACCCCGGCGACCTGCCCCGGCTGGTCGCCGCGCTCGACCACGGTGCCGACCTGGTGACCGGCCGGCGCCGGCCCGTGCCCGGGCTGCGCTGGCCGTGGGTCGCGCGGGTGGGCACCGTGGTCATGAGCTGGCGGCTGCGCACCCGCCACCGCCTGCCGGTGCACGACATCGCGCCGATGCGCGTCGCCCGGCGCGAGGCGCTGCTGAACCTCGGCGTCG
>NZ_LZKE01000184.1:0-4615 GCF_001672675.1 Mycobacterium sp. E2327 | reverse complement strand
ACGGCTTCGCCCCGGACGCCACCGCGCGCGAGCACGACCCGTCGCGGCTGGTGCGCGCCTACGCCAACGCCAGCGCGGCGATGAACCTGGTGCGGGCGCTGACGTCGTCGGGGCTGGCGTCGCTGCACCTGGTGCACGACTGGAACCGCGAATTCGTCCGGACCTCGCCGGCCGGCGCGCGGTACGAGGCGCTGGCCAGCGAGATCGACCGGGGACTGAAGTTCATGAGCGCGTGCGGGGTCGCCGACCGCAACCTGCAGACCGCCGAAATCTACGCCAGCCATGAGGCTTTGGTGCTCGACTACGAGCGGGCGATGCTGCGCCTGTCCGACGTCGAGGGCGGCGAGCCGCAGCTGTACGACCTGTCGGCGCACACGGTGTGGATCGGCGAGCGGACCCGCCAGCTCGACGGCGCGCACATCGCGTTCGCCGAGGTGATCGCCAACCCGATCGGCGTGAAGATCGGCCCGACGATGACCCCCGAGCTGGCCGTCGAATACGTGGAGCGCCTCGACCCGCACAACAAGCCAGGACGGCTGACGCTGGTGAGCAGGCTGGGCAACAACAAGGTCCGCGACCTGCTGCCGCCGATCGTCGAGAAGGTGCAGGCCGCCGGGCACCAGGTGATCTGGCAGTGCGACCCGATGCACGGCAACACGCACGAGTCGTCCAACGGCTACAAGACCCGCCACTTCGACCGCATCGTCGACGAGGTGCAGGGGTTCTTCGAGGTGCACCGCGCGCTGGGCACCCATCCCGGCGGCATCCACGTCGAGATCACCGGCGAGAACGTCACCGAGTGTTTGGGTGGGGCGCAAGACATTTCGGACACCGACCTGGCGGGGCGCTACGAGACCGCCTGTGACCCTCGACTGAACACCCAGCAGTCGCTGGAGTTGGCGTTCCTCGTCGCCGAGATGCTGCGCGACTGAATTCGCGGTCGCGAGCGTGCGTGTCTGTACGACGACACGCCGGCGCGGCCGTACAACTGCGCACGCTCGCGGCCAAGAACCTAGAGCAGTCCGCTGAGGTTGCTGCCGATCGTCCAAGCCACGGTGGCGACCAGCCCGGTGAACGCGATCACGACGGCCACCCACACCAGCACCATCCGCCGCGCGTGCTGGCGGGCCCAGACGAACTCGCTCATCGCGATGCCCGCGAATTCGCCTGCGACCGGCTGGTATTCGCTCTCCCGGTCATCGGGTTGGCGGGGGAGCTGCCGGGTGGGATTGCGGACCGGTGCCGCGGCCGGCGGGCGTGATTGCGGGCCGGCGGACGGGCGCTGGGTCATCCGGCTGCGGTGCAGCGCCGCCGACCGGTGCTGGGCGGAGTTGCTTGGCGCCGGCACCCGGAAGTCCGGCAGCGCGAGTTCTTCGGCGATCGCCGCGAGGTCGGCGCCCATCTCGATGGCGTCGGCGTAGCGGTCGGCGGGGTCGCGCGCGGTCGCCCGTGCCACCAATTCGTCGAATTGCGCTGGCACGCCGTCGATTGCGGCGCTGGGCGGCGGAACGTCGGTATCCAGGCGCCGGTAGGCGATCGACAAGGCCGAGTCTCCGGTGAACGGCGTGTGCCCGGTCAGCAGCTCGTAGGTGAGGATCCCGGCGGAGTAGACGTCGCTGCGGGGGCCGGCGTTGCCGTCGCGCACCTGCTCGGGCGACAGGTACGCGGCGGTGCCGAGAATGACGCTGGTGGAGGTGATTCCGGCGGCGGCGACGGCGCGGACCAGCCCGAAGTCGGCGATCTTGACATCGCCGTCGTCGGAGATCAGAACGTTCTCGGGCTTGACGTCACGATGCACCAGGCCGGCGCGGTGCGCGGCGGCCAGGCCGCCCAACACCGGGCGAAGCACCGCCGCCACGGCGTGCGGCGGCATCGGCCCGCGCTCGGCCAGCAACTCGCGCAGCGTTCCGCCCTCGATCAGCTCCATCACCAAAAACGGATGCCGGGCGTCCATGCCCTGGTCATAGACCGCGACCAGCCCCGGATTTTTCAGGCGGGCGACCGTGCGCGCCTCGAGCTGGAAGC
The DNA here is from genome assembly GCF_001672675.1 of Mycobacterium sp. E2327. NCBI lineage: Bacteria > Bacillati > Actinomycetota > Actinomycetes > Mycobacteriales > Mycobacteriaceae > Mycobacterium > Mycobacterium sp. E2327. The sequence continues at coordinate 2,590 of NZ_LZKE01000184.1, read as the reverse complement.
GGGTCAGGAACTGGTCGTCGCCGGCGTAGCGCGAGTCCATCACCTTTACCGCGACCGGGCGGTCCAGCCGGACGTCGAGGCCGCGGTACACCGTCGAGGTGCCGCCGCTGGCAATCCTGGACTCGACCAGGTAGCGGCCGTCCAGCAGCGTGCCCTCCAAGGGGTCGCGGATCCCGGCTTCGCTCACCGGGCCATCGTAGGTGTGGGTCGCCAAAACCTGGGTCCAAGGCGCTAAGCAGGGCCTACACTGGCGCCGTGAGCAGTATTCCGGCCGGCGACGACGTCCTGGATCCTGACGAGCCGACCTACGATCTGCCGGGGGTGGCCGAGGTACTCGGCGTACCGGTCAGCAAGGTGGCCCAGCAGCTGCGCGAGGGCCACCTGGTCGCGGTCAAGCGCGGCGGCGGTGTGGTGGTTCCCCAGGTGTTCTTCACCAAGTCCGGTGAGGTGGTCAAGAGCCTGCCCGGGCTGCTGACGATCCTGCACGACGGTGGCTATCACGAGACGGAGATCGTGCGCTGGCTGTTTACCCCCGACCCGTCGCTGACGATCACGCGCGACGGCAGCCGCGACGCCGTCACCAACGCCCGGCCCGTCGACGCCCTGCATTGCCACCAGGCGCGCGAAGTGGTGCGGCGCGCGCAGGCTATGGCGTACTAGTAGCCGATTCCGGCGCCCGGTACAGCGCGTACCAGGCGGCCAGCGCGCAGGCGGTGGCCAGCGAGAAATGCAGCCACGAGTACATGCCGTGCGAGCCGTCCGGTTTGAAGATCACCATCACCCAGGTCGACAGGCCGGCGATAGCCGCGACCGCCCGCCGTGACTGGGCCAGCGGGGCCGCCACCGCCAGCGGCCAGGAGTAGTACCAAGGCAGTGCGGCCGGGACGAACAGCACCACGATCAGCATCGACCACGCGATCCCGGTCAGCGCGGCGCGGTCGTCGCGGCGGAACCGCCACCACAACAGCGGCAGCGACACCGCGATGATCGCGATGCCGATCAACCGGGTGACGCGCAGCGTGGCGTAGAAGTCGACCGGGAAAAAGCCGCTGCCCAGGGCGTGGATCAGGTTGGCGACCGCGGTGGGCACGGTCAGCCAATTGATGATCTTCACCGACCCCGCCAGCGCGGTCAGCCACCCCAGCCCGACGCCGGCCGCCGCGGACAGGATCGCGAACACGACGGCGAAGACCGCCAGGGATGTCGCGGTGGCCGCCAGAAACGCCGGCAGCGCCCGGTATCCCCGGCGGTCGCGGAGATGCCGCATCCACACCCACACCATGAAGGGCAACGAGATTCCGGCGGTGGCTTTGACCGCGATTGCCGCCGTGATCAGCGCGACGCCCAGGACGTGGCGACCCTGGAAGGTGAGCGCGATGCCGGCGGCCATCAGGCCGACCATCAGCATCTCGTTGTGCACCCCGCCCATCAGGTGGATTAGCACCAGGGGGTTGAGCACGCAGATCCACAGCGCCAGCGCGCCGTTGGTGTGCAGATGATGGGCGAGCCGGGGAGTGGCCCAGATCAGCAGCGCCAAGCCGGGCAGCATGCACAGGCGCAGCAGCATCGTCCCGGCGATCACGTGGTTGCCCACCACCATCGTGACCAGCTTGGCGATCAGGATGAACGCCGGCCCGTAGGGCGCCGTGGTGATCGTCCAGATCGGACTCACGTTGTCCAGCAAGGGGTTTGGATTGGCGACCGGGCCGACGGCGTAGGGGTCGAAGCCGTCGCGCAGCAGCGCGCCCTGCGCCAGGTAGGAGTAGGTGTCGCGGCTGAAGACGGGCACCGACAACAGCAACGGCGCCAGCCAGAAGGCGGTGGTCGCCCGCATGGTGAACTCGGTGGCGTGCCCGCCCAGCGCGCGCCGGCCCAGCATCACCCACGCGATCAGCATGAGGCCCACGCCCGTCCACAACACGATCGAGGACAGCACCAGTCCGTGGCCGAAGCGCAGCCAGGACAGGTGCAGCGCTTCCAGTAGCGGGTCGTGCGGTTTGGTGCTGCCGGCGCCCAGCCCGCCCAGGGTGATCAGCACCGAACCCAGGAAGCCGAGCTTCGCCGGCCCGGCCTCTGGTGTGGCGGCGAACGCGACAAGCCGCGAAAGGTGCTGCGCGACAGGGCGTTTGGCGGCCGCAACCTGGGCAGGAGTGGTCATCGGCTCAGGCGGACCGATTCGTGGCCATCCTGGCGAGCTCGGCCAGCCCCGCCTTGGCCGCCGCATTGACGGGGGCCGCCGCGAGCGTGGCCAGCGCTCGTTCGGTCAGCGCGGCGATGCGTTGCTCCGCCGCGGCCAGCGCGCCCACCGACTCGATGACGTCGCGCAGTTCGGCAACCTGCGCATCGGTCAGCTGCGCGCCGATCGAGCCGCGTAACCGGTTGGCCACCAAGGGGTCCGACTTGTCCGCCAGCTCCACCGCCTCGGCCAGCAGCACGGTTCGCTTGCCGGACCTCAGGTCGTCGCCGGACGGCTTGCCCGTCACCGCGGGGTCGCCGAACACGCCCAGCACGTCGTCGCGCAGCTGGAACGCGACGCCGATGTCGGTCCCGAATTCTTTGAAGGCTTCCTGCACTTCGGGCCGGTCGGCGG
>NZ_LZKE01000183.1:0-36471 GCF_001672675.1 Mycobacterium sp. E2327 | reverse complement strand
CTTCGGCGGCATCGGCTTCGGCGCCGGAAGGCGTGGGCGCCGGCGCCGGTGCCGAGGCCGGGGCCGCGGCCGGCGCGGCGAACGTCGGACCCATCGCGACCGGCAGTAACGGCGGCGCGGCGGGCACGGGCGCCGGCGTCGGTGCCACGGCGGGTGGGGGCACGGCGGCCAGGCCGGCCAGCCCGCCCAAGCCGCCGAGCGCTCCCAGGGGGGCGACGGCGGGAGCGGCGAGGGCCACCGCCGCCGGCTGCGAGAGCGCGTAGGCGGCGACTTCTTCGATGTGCAGCGGCCAGTCGAACAGCTCGAGGCTGATCAGGTATTGGAAGGCCTGCACCGGATTTTGGGTCAAGTACACGCCGAACTGTTCGATGTCCTCGAGGACTTCGAGGGATCGAACTACATAAAAGATCGGTTGGCCCGGGTTCGCGAATGAGTCGTAGGTGAGTCCGTTGACGGTGCCCTCGGCGGGATCCCAAGTCACGCCGAAGTTCTGCAGGAACTGCGCGATGAGTTGATTCAGCGGGTTGTCGACCAACGGATCGTGGGCGAGTTGGACATTGCCGATCCCCAAGTTGTTTTGCAGGAAATCCACGAGCCCCTGCGGCAGACTGAGCGGATTGTCGCCCTGGGACAGGTCTCCCAGGGCTTGGGAGATCTGCTGCTGCAGGCCCAGCGGGTTCTGCAAGAACTGCTCGATCTGCTGCGCGATCCCCTGCACCAGGTTGTTGGCCGCCGGGGTTTGCGCGTCGGATTTGAGGATCTGGGGTGCGGGGGTGGTCTGCGGCGTGGACGCCACCGCCGCGGTGGACACGGCTTGATAGACGCCCATAGTGGTGGCCGCCTGAACCCACATCCGCACGTAGTCGGCCTCGTTGAGCGCGATCGGAATGGTATTGATCCCAAAGAAATTGGTCGCCACCAAGGCCCCGTGGATGACGTGGTTGGCGGCCAGTTCGGGCAGCGTCGGCATGGCGGCCAGCGCGGCGGCGTAGGCGGTGGCCGCCGTCTCGTGCTGGGCGGCCGCCGCCGCGCTGTTCGCGCCGGCCTGCATAAGCCACGCCAGATACGGCGCATTGGCGGCGACATACGACTCGGCGCTGGGCCCCTCCCATGCGCCGGCCTGCACCGACGCCAACAGTCCGGTGAGTTCGTCTGCAACCGAGGCATATTCGGCACTCAACGCGTTCCACGCGGCGGCGGCTGCCAGCAATGACCCCGGTCCCGGGCCGCTGCTCAGCAGCGCCGAGTGCACCTCCGGCGGGGCGGCCATCCAAATCGGCGCAGTCATAGCGGCATTCCTCGGGCTGGAAGGGTAACCAGACCGAAAGCCTAATGAAAACGATTGTCGTTATCAACTCAGCCGCGCTGAGCCCTAGACCAGTGGCCGCCCCGTCCTGATCCGGCGGTCGACATCGGCGAGCAGGACGTTGAACGGGAACCGCCGGACGAAGCGCGGCAGCGCGCGGTTCACCGCACGCAACACCGCCATCAGCCGGTCGAAGCGCCGCTGTTTCGCGGCGTCCCAGGGCAGCCGCATCTCGTCACGGAAGCGCTGAGGCAGAAAGCCGGTGGTGATCAAAAGCGAGAAGTCATCGGACAGGCGCTGCAGCGGGCCCGGCAGCCTCACCCCGCGAATGCGGCCGGCGGCAATGGGATACAGGTAGTCCCGGACGGTGTCGTCGATGTGCACCTTGGCCAGCGACTCCTGCCAGTACCGGTCGAAGGCCGCGCGGTCCGCCGGCCACATCTCCGGCGGCACCTGCAGCGTGGTGGCCAGAGCCATGCCCTCGCGGTAGTGGCGGTCGGCGTCCTCGCCGTCCAGTTCGCCGACGAAGGTCCGGTAGATGTCGACCCCGCCCTTGTACAGGCACGCCGCCACCCACAGCTGCAGGTCGACGTCGAAGGCGTTGTAGGCGACGGGGCTGTCGGGGGTGGAGTACACCTGCGCGTGGGCCCGGTTCACCGCCCGGCGAAAGGCCTCCTTCTGGGCGTCGCTGCCGGCGGATGCCACCGCCAGGTACGTGAAGGTGGTGCGGGCCCGTTTGATCGGGTGCAGGTCCACCCGGCCGCTTTCCACGCGGCTCTCCAACACGCCGTAACCGACGCCCGGACGCGCCAGCTGCATGATCACGTTCGCGGGCCCGGCCAGCAACGCCACGCCCATCAGCCCCTCGTTGACGCCTAATCCGCGCCCGCGGCGGGGGCGGCCCAGGCGGGGCGCGTCTGCTACGGCGCGCTCCACCTGGCCGATCGCGTCCGGCATCGCCACGCGGGATCCCCTTCGCTAAATTTGCGAACGTCTGTTTCCTGATGTTGTCGCCTATCGGGGTCAGTGTCAAGATGGTGGCTATGGCGGAGGCCTCCAAAGCGCGGCCCTACCGCGGCGTCGACGCCGCCGAGCGGGTGGCCGTCCGCCGCCGCCAATTCTTGACCGCCGGTCTGGACCTGCTGGGGGCCGAACAACAGGACGTCTCGGCACTGACCGTCCGCGGCATCTGCGACCGGGCGGGCCTGGCCGCCCGATACTTCTACGAGAGCTTCAGCGACAAGGACCAGTTCGTCAGCCGGGTGTTCGATTGGGTGGTGGCCGAGCTGGCCGCCACCACCCAGGCCGCCGTGTCGGCGGTGCCGGCGCACGAGCAGACCCGCGCGGGGATCGCAAACATCGTGCGGACCATCGCCGGCGACGCCCGCATCGGGCGCCTGCTCTTCAACACGCAGCTCGGCGACCCGGTGATCGTGCGCAAGCGCGCCGAGTCCAGCGCGCTTTTCGCGATGCTGTCCGGCCAGCACGCCGTCGACACGTTGCGGGCGCCGGCAAACGACCGCGTCAAAGCCGCGGCGCACTTCGTCGTCGGCGGCGTCGGGCAAACCATCAGCGCCTGGCTGGCCGGCGACGTCCGCCTGGAGCCCGACCAGCTCGTCGATCACCTGGCGTCGTTGCTCGATGAACTCACCAACCCGGACCTGTACCGCGTCACGGAAACAGGGGCAGATGCCACAGCCGCATCCGGGGATCCAGGAGCCACAACCGCATCATCGTGAGCCGCATGATGCGAATCGCGCCCCGGATCAGCAAGAACGCCAACGGCACCTCGATGCCCAGCGCCGTCGCCACCGATATCCGCACGTCCGCTGGTCCGGCGGTCATCAGGTCGAACCACGCGTCGCAGATCAGCAGCACGCCCGCGGTGAACGCGGCGAGCACCACCAGCTGGCGGCGCAGGTAACCCAGGACGGCCGTCGCCACCATGAACACGACCAAAAGGATGTCGAAACCCACCCACGTGGCGGTCCAGTTGTGGGCGACGTAGTTGTCCGGCAGCGTGGTGGACAGGTATCCCAGCCACGGAACCATCGCGATCGAGCCACCGACCATCAGGCTCATGCGGGTGCGCCGTATCCGGCTCAGGAGCACCGGGTCGATCACGTCGCTCAGGGGCCGCTCCAGCCGGTTGATCAGGTCGCGCCGCTGCTCGGGCGTCAGCGCGGCGATTTGATCGTCGGACAATATGCCGTTCGTCATCATGGACATCCCCCGGCTAAGGCACGGTCTTGCCCTTTCAGCGTACGGCGTCCACCGGGGGCCTCCGGTCGGCCGCGGTCTTGGGGATGGCCTTATTGTCGCTACTCGTGAATTCCTTTACCCAGCAAGCGAATTCCAGCGTGATGCCGTCGGGATCCTGAAAGTAGAACGAGCGCACGTAGACCCCGGGATGCACGGTCGCCGAGACCTGGCGCTCGCTTTCGTCGTGGTTCAGCACCGGCCCGACCCGCACGCCCTTGTCCTTGAGCCGCTGCCGGTAGGCGTCGAATTTCTCGGCCGGCACGTGGAATGCCAAATGGTTCATGGTGCTTACCGCGCTCGTGATGTCGCCGATGCCCGGGATGGCGCCCGGCGACGAGATGCCCGGCACCCGGTCGGCGGCGTCGGCGAACCAGAAGAACGCGACGCAGTCGCCATTGCCCGCGTCGAAGAAGAAGTGTTGGCCCGCACCATCGGGCAGATCGAGCGATTTGATCAGTGGCATGCCGAGGATGTTGGAGTAGAAATCCACGGTCCGCGCCATGTCCGAACACACCAGCGCGACGTGGTTGATCCCGCCCAGCTCGAATTCCGTGTTGGGGTTGTGCGGCTTGATCATCCTGCGGCTCCTATCAATCCGCGAAAGCCCTGGCGGAGATGCAAATCTGAATCTAACATCAGGTTCAGTTCTGCTCCAGGAGGTCCGCACGATTGTCCACCGCGGCCGAACCTGCTGAGCGACCCGATCCCCCACCGGCGTTTCCGACGCACCGCGGCAGGCGAACTCAGGCCGCGATCGACATCGCCGCCCGAACGGTTATCGCGCGCAAAGGCATTCTGGCGACGACCATCGCCGACATCGCGGCCGAGGCGGGCCGCTCGTCCGCGTCGTTCTACAACTACTACGACTCCAAAGAGGCGATGGTCCGCCAGTGGGCCCTGCGGTTCCGCGACGAGATCACCGAGCGCGCGCGTTCGGTCACCCAACACGGCCTGTCCGACCGCGAGCGCGCGTACCAGGCCGCCGCCGCGCAGTGGTGGACCTACCGCAACCGGCTCGCCGAGGTCGTCAGCATTTACCAGCTGGCGATGATCAACGACGACTTCGCGCGGTATTGGGCCGACATCTGTTCCACGCCAATTACTTTCATCAGCGAGTCGGTTCGCCGCGCCCAAGCCGAAGGCCATTGCCCCGATGACGATCCGCGCCTGATCGCCGAGGCCATCTTGGCCATGTTCTACCAGTTTTGTTACACGCAACTCGCCGGGCCCGGTGAACCCGACGACGCGGCCTGCATCCGAACACTGGCCAACATCTACTACCGAGCCATCTACGGCGGAGAGGAGTCAAATTGACCCGTCAAAGCGGCGCCGCTGGCGTGATGCAGGAATTCGTCGGGTTGCCCTCGCCCACCGCGGGCCGGGCCGGGGCCGGCGGGCATCCCTGCCAGGGGCTCTACCACCGCGCGGTGGGGCGCAAGCCGAAGGTGGCGATGATCGCCACGCACTACCAGATCGACTTCGCCGAGCACTATCTCGCCGACTACATCGCCACCCGCGGCATCGGTTTCCTGGGCTGGAACACCCGGTTCCGCGGATTCGAAAGCAGCTTCCTGCTGGACCACGCGCTGGTCGACATCGGCGTCGGAGTGCGTTGGCTGCGCGAGGTACAGGGCGTGGACTACGTTGTGCTGCTGGGTAATTCGGGCGGCGGTTCGCTGATGGCCGCCTATCAGTCGCAGGCGCTCGAACCGAACGTGACACCCCTGGAGGGCATGCGCCCGGCGGCCGGGCTCAACGAGCTGATCCCCGCCGACGGCTACGTCGCCACGGCCGCCCACCCCGGTCGCCCCGACGTCCTGACGGCATGGATGGACGCCGCCGTCGTCGACGAGAACGACCCGGTCGCCACCGATGCCGACCTCGACCTGTTCGAAGAGCGCAACGGGCCGCCGTACTCGCCCGAGTTCCTCGCCCGCTACCGAGACGCTCAGATCGCGCGCAACCACGCCATCACCGACTGGGCCGAGCGGGAACTCAAACGGGTTCGCGCCGTGGGCTTTTCGGACCGGCCGTTCACCGTGATGCGCACCTGGGCCGATCCTCGCATGGTCGATCCGAGCATCGAGCCGACCAAGCGCCAGCCGAACCTGTGTTACGCCGGCGTCCCCGCCAAGGCGAACCGGTCCGCGCACGGCATCGCCGCCGCCTGCACCCTGCGCAACTGGCTGGGCATGTGGAGCCTGCGGGTGGCGCAAACCCGCGCCGAGCCGCATCTGGCCCGCATCACCTCCCCGGCCCTGGTGATCAACGCCGAGGCGGACACCGGCGTCTTCCCGTCGGACGCGCAGCGCATCTACGACGCGCTCGCCAGCACCGACAAGACGCAGGCCTCCATCAACAGCGACCACTACTTCACCACCCCGGGCGCGCGCAGCGAGCAGGCCGATACCATCGCCAGGTGGATCACCAAGAGGTGGCGTTAAGGGTTCTCGCCCATTTCGTTCCCGGCGAGAAGGTACTCGACTTCGTTGCGCCAGAATCGGATTGGCTTGACATCCGGTGGTGCGCCGAGGACGACGACGAGGGCTTTTACCGGGAGCTGCCGCACGCGGACGTGATCTGGCACGTGCTACGGCCGCTGTCGGGCGACGATCTGCGGCGCGCGCCCGGGCTGCGGCTGGTGCACAAGCTGGGCGCCGGGGTGAACACGATCGACGTACCGACGGCGACGGAACGCGGCATCGCGGTCGCCAACATGCCGGGCGCCAACGCGCCGTCGGTGGCCGAGGGCGCGGTGCTGCTGATGCTGGCCGCGTTGCGCCGGCTGCCGGAGCTGGACCGTGCGGTCCGCGCGGGCCGGGGCTGGCCGGCGGATCCGGCGCTGGGTGAGACGGTGCGCGACATCGGCGGCTGCACCGTCGGGCTGGTCGGGTACGGCAACATCGCCAAACGGGTGGCCGAAATCGTCGCGACGATGGGGGCGGGCTTGCTGCACACCAGCACCCGCGACGACGGCCGGCCCGGCTGGCGGCCGCTGCCCGACCTCCTGGCCGCCAGCGACATCGTCTCGCTGCACCTGCCCCTGACGGCCCAGACACATCACCTGCTGGACCGCGAGGCGCTGGCCCGGATGAAGCCGAATGCGGTGCTGGTCAACACGTCCCGGGGCGCGGTGGTCGACGAGGACGCCCTGGTCGACGCCCTGCGGGACGGGCGGCTGGCCGCGGCGGGGCTCGACGTTTTCGAGGCGGAGCCGGTGGCGCCCGGCAACCCGCTACTGGGCTTGGACAACGTGGTGCTGACGCCGCACGTCACCTGGTACACGGCCGACACCATGCGGCGGTACCTGATCGAGGCGGTGGGGAACTGCCGCCGGCTGCGCGACGGGCAACCGCTGGCCCATGTAGTAAACCAACCGACCGGTTGTTAGCTTGGAAGGCGCTGGCACGAAACGTGAGGCAGCAAAGGGACGAGGAAGGCGACCAATGCCGATCGCAATCACTCCTGAGCATCAAGACCTGGCCGATTCGGTGCGATCCCTGGTGGCGCGGGTCGCGCCGTCCGAGGTGCTGCACAAGGCGCTGGAAACACCGATCGAGAATCCCCCGCCGTACTGGCGGGCCGCGGCCGAGCAGGGACTGCAGGGCGTGCATCTCGCGGAATCGGTCGGGGGGCAGGGCTTCGGCATCCTCGAATTGGCCATCGTGCTGGCCGAGTTCGGCTACGGCGCGGTGCCCGGGCCGTTTGTGCCGTCGGCGATCGCCAGCGCGCTGATCTCCGCGCACGACCCCGAGGCCAAGGTGCTGGCCGAGCTGGCGTCCGGCGCGGCCATCGCCGCCTACGCGATGGAGTGTTGCGCGCTGACCGCCACCCGCCAAGGGGACTCGCTGGTGATCCGCGGCGAGGTCCGCGCCGTCCCCGCCGCCGCGCAGGCCTCGTTGCTGGTGCTTCCGGTCGCGATCGACAGCGGCGAGGAATGGGTGGTGCTGCGCGCCGAGCAGCTCGAGATCGAGCCCGTGAAAAGCCTTGACCCGCTGCGCCCGATCGCGCACGTGCGGGCCAACGCCGTCGAGGTCGGCGACGACGTCGTGCTGAGCAATCTGACCATGGCCACCGCGCGCGCGCTGATGGTCACGCTGCTGTCGGCCGAGGCCATCGGCGTGGCCCGCTGGGCAACCGACACCGCGTCGCAGTATGCCAAGATCCGCGAGCAGTTCGGCCGGCCGATCGGCCAGTTCCAGGCCATCAAACACAAGTGCGCGGAAATGGTCGCCGACACCGAGCGGGCCACCGCGGCGGTGTGGGATGCCGCCCGCGCGCTGGACGAGGCCCGCGAGAACGGTTGGAACATAGCGGCTGCCAAGGTCGACTTCGCCGCGGCCGTGGCGGCGACGCTGGCGCCGGCCGCCGCCCAACGCTGCGCGCAGGATTGCATCCAGGTGCACGGCGGCATCGGGTTCACCTGGGAACACGACACAGGCGTGTACTACCGGCGGGCGCTGATGCTGGCCGCCTCCTTCGGCCGCAGCTCGGACTACCCGCAGCGAGTCGTGGACACCGCGACCACGACGGGAATGCGCGCGGTGGATATCGACCTGGATCCCGACACCGAAAAGCTGCGGGCCGACATTCGCGCGGAGGTCACCGCGCTGAAGGAGATGAACCGCGAGCCGCGCAGGGTGGCGATCGCGGAGGGCGGCTGGGTGCTGCCCTATTTGCCCAAGCCGTGGGGCCGGGCGTCCAGCCCGGTGGAGCAGATCATCATCGCCCAGGAGTTCGCCGCCGGGCGGGTCAAGCGGCCGCAGGTCGGCATCGCGGCATGGATCATCCCGTCGATCGTCGCGTTCGGCACCGAGGAGCAGAAGCAACGGTTCCTGCCGCCGACCATGCGCGGCGAAATGATTTGGTGCCAGCTGTTTTCCGAGCCGGGCGCCGGATCGGACCTCGCCGGGCTGACCACCAAGGCGACCCGGGCCGAGGGCGGCTGGCGCATCACCGGCCAGAAGATCTGGACGACCGCCGCCCAGTTTTCGCAGTGGGGAGCGCTACTGGCGAGAACGGACACCTCCGCACCCAAACACAATGGCATCACCTACTTCCTGCTGGACATGAAGAGCGAGGGCGTCACGGTCAAGCCGCTACGCGAGCTGACCGGCCAGGAGTTCTTCAACACCGTCTACATCGACGACGTGTTCGTGCCGGACGAATGCGTGCTGGGCGACGTCAACCGAGGGTGGGAGGTCAGCCGCAACACCCTGACCGCGGAGCGGGTGTCGATTGGCGGCAGCGACGCGAATTTCCTTGCGACGCTTCCCGAATTCGTCGAGTTCGTGCGTGACGGGCAGTTCGACCAAGTGGGCCAGCACCGAGCCGGGCAGCTGATCGCCGAGGGCCATGCCGCCAAGGTGCTGAACCTGCGGTCGACCTTGCTGACCCTGGCCGGCGGGGACGCCATGCCGTCCGCCGCGATCTCCAAGCTGTTGTCGATGCGCACCGGCCAGGGCTACGCCGAGTTCGCGGTGTCGTCGTTCGGCACCGACGCCGCGGTCGGCGACACCGGCCAGCTACCGGGCAAGTGGGGCGAGTATCTGCTGGCCAGCCGGGCCACCACCATCTACGGCGGCACCTCGGAGATCCAGCTCAACATCATCGCCGAACGGCTGCTGGGCCTGCCCCGCGATCCCTAATGAGACGGGTCATGCCGACCTGACGCACGTCTGCCAGGTCGGCATGGCCCGGGTTCTTGGGGGTTGCTGGGTCACCACCACCAGTTCCACAACGGCCACCACGGCCGGTAGCCCTGTCCGGGCGGGCCCCATCCGCCGTTGCCCCAGCCGGGGTGACCCCAGACGCCGCGATCCCAGTCGCCGCCGCGCGGACCCCACCAGCCGCCGCGGTCCCAGTCGCCGCGGGGACCCCACCAGCCGCCGCGACCCCAGTTGCCGCCGCGGTCCCAGTTGCCGCCGTGGCCGTTCCAGCCGCCGGGTCCGCCCCAGCCGCCGTGGCCGGCCCAGCCGCCGTGAGCGCCGCCGCCGGGGCCGTTCCAGCCACCGTGGCCGCCGCCCCAGCCGCCACCGCCGTGGCCGCCGCCACCGCCGCCACCGCCGCCATGGCCGCCGCCCCCGCCGGGCTTCAGCGGGAGGTCCGGACCACCATGCGGGCCGACCGTGTCGAAGCTGATGCCGGGGCCGGGCTGCGGGGCGGCCTGCGCGATCGGCGCCCCGCCGAAGAGCAGCGCTCCGGCCACCGCGCCGGAGCCCACCGCGGCGAGCGCGGCCTTACGGATCGAAACCAGTGAATTCAACATTGGTGAGCTCCTTCCACGTTGTTGAACAAGAAGCTTGAAACCTTTGGCGACGCCTAATGCGTCAAATGACGAATATCCATATTTTGCGGTTTATACACACGAAAAGCCACTCAATGTGACCTTTATCTAGTCCAGCCGATTGGAATGCGATAATGGCGCTCGTATAAATTCGATTTGCGCATTTACTGGATCAGTATTTGCTGACCAGCGATTCTAGCTGCTCAGATGCCTTCTACTGAGATCAGTACCTGAGTGAATGCGAAACTAATTAGTTAATGAAATCGCACTTTGATGAATGTGCGTGCATTTGAGAGCGCTAACCCACCGCGACCCGCCGAGTGCGGTCCAGCGCGCCGGGCGCGCCCGGCGGTGATATCAATGGGAGGGTGCCCGACGACGCGCATACTGAGAAGCGGACGTACTGATTTGCACCCCAGAGAGGGTCGCCGCGATGACGATCAACCCCAACCGCAACGAGTCCAGCCCGAACCGGTTCGCCCGTTACACCGCCAAGCCGCCGCGGCCCGACCAGACGGGCCCGACCCAGCGCCTCAACATGCTCGGGGGTGCCCCGGCCCAGCCCGCGGGCGGCCGGCGAACCCGACGGACCGTCGATCTGCCGCTGGCCACGCACCGCGCGCTCGACATCTGGCAGCGCGAGGCCGCGGACCGCATCGGGGTCGCCCGCGTGACCGGGCAGGAGGTCCTCACGGCGCTCATCGAACAGCTGCTGATCGATCCCAAGCTCTCCGCCCAGATCACCCGCGCCATCCAGGCACGCAGGTGACCTGAAGGGGTCAGTCGATCTCCATCTCGCGGAGCTCGCGCTTCAGGATCTTGCCGGTGGGGTTGCGCGGCAGCTCGTCGAGGAACACGACTTCCCGGGGCACCTTGTAGCGCGCCAGGTGGTCGCGGACGTAGTGCTTGACGGTGTCCTCGTCGAGGTCGGCGTCCTCCTTCTTGACCACGAACGCGCGCAGCCGGTGGCCCCACTCCTTGTCCTCGACCCCGATCGCGGTGGCCTCCACGACGTCCGGATGCCCGGTGATGAGGTCCTCGACTTCGGCCGGGAAGACGTTCTCTCCGCCGGAGACGATCATCTCGTCGTCGCGCCCGCTGATGTAGAGCAGGTCGTTCTCGTCGAAGTAGCCGACGTCGCCCGAGGACAGCAGCCCGTCGATGATCTGCTTCTTGCCTCCGCCGGTGTATCCCTCGAACGGGAAGGCGTTGCCGACGAAGATCCGCCCGACCTCGCCCTTCGGCAACTCCTTGCCGTTGTCGTCGAAGATCTTGACCTTGACGCCCTTGACGACGGGCCCGACCGTCGACGAATTGAATTCCAGGTGCTTGGGCTCGGCGATGGTGGCGAAGGCGATCTCTGTCGAGCCGTACATGTTGTAGATCACCGGGCCCAGGTCCTTGAGCGCCCGTTCCGCCAGTTCCGACCCGAGCGCCGAGCCGGACACGAACACGATCTTCAGGCTGGACAGGTCGGGCTTGGAGTCCATCTTCTCGAACGCGTCGAGGATGCGGGACAGCATGACCGGGACCACGACCATGGCCGTCACCTTGTGCTTCTCGATGTCCTCCAATACCAGCGGCGGCTTGAATTTGCGCCGCAGCACCAGGGTCGAGCCGAGGAACATCGCGATGGTGCCGTGCAGAAAACCCAGCGCATGGAACATCGGCGCCGGCAGCGACGTCACCTCGCCGGCCTTGAACGGCACGTGCGACAGGATCCCCCCGATGGGCGCCAGCGTCGGCGGGGTGCTGCGGTTCGCGCCCTTGGGGGTGCCGGTCGTACCGCTGGTCAGGATGATGATCGACGAGTGCTTGCTCGCCTTCGGGGCGGGCTCGGCGCTGCTGCGCTCGATCAGGTCGGCCAGCGTCTCGTCGTCGCTGCCCGACGGCTCGTCCGCATCGGGATTGGACCCCAGCGCCCGCAGCTTGCCCAGCTCCGGCTCGGCCTTGCTGACGGCCTTGGTGTACTCGTCGTCGTAGATGATCAGCTTGGCGCCCTCGCGCTCCGAGACCTCACAGATCTGCGGGCCGGAGAATTCGCTGTTGAGCAGGATGATGCGGGCGCCGACCCGCGCGGCACCGAAGTAGGCGATCAGAAACCAGCGGGTGTTGCGCGCCAGGATGGCGACGCCGTCGCCGCCCTTGACGCCCTTGTCGATCAGCCCGTTGGCCACCGCGTGCGCGGCCTCGTCGAGCTCGCGATAGGTGAATTCGCCCTCCTCGTCGATGCAGGCCGCCTTGTCCGGATGGCGTCTCGCGTTGAGCGACGGCAGCATGCCGAACTCGCCCCACTTGTAGATCTCCGCGGCCATCGCGGCGTAGTTCTGCGGTGGCTCGATGCGGAACGCGCCCGATTCGAAGATCTTGCGCACGTAGTGCAGTTCGGCAGCGCCCCGCTCGAGGTACTGCTGAACTTTGGAGACCGCCTGTCCGGGCAGGCCGATGAGGTTAGGCATGAATTCCACCCTATGTGACGTAGGTCGCAGTGCCACTAGTTAATACCCCCCGACCTACCATGATGAACATGACCGGCCCGGTGTCCGTGGAGGTGGCCGGGCGCGAGGTCACCATCACCCACCCCGACAAGGTGGTCTTCGAACGCCACGGCGGCTCGGGGCCGCACACCAAGCTCGACCTGGTCCGCTATTACCTGTCCGTCGCCGACGGGGCGCTGCGCGGCGTGGCCGGGCGCCCGATGATCCTCAAGCGGTTCGTGAAGGGCATCTCGCAAGAGGCCGTGTTCCAGAAGCGGGCGCCCGCCAACCGACCGGACTACGTCGACGTCGCCGAACTGCACTACGCGCGGGGCACTTCCGCCGCCGAGGCCGTCGTGCGCGACGCCGCCGGGCTGGCGTGGGTGATCAACCTGGGCTGCGTGGACCTCAACCCGCACCCGGTGCTCGCCGGCGACCTCGATCACCCAGACGAACTGCGCGTCGACCTGGACCCGATGCCCGGCGTCGCGTGGCGACGCATCGTCGACGTCGCGTTGGTGGCCCGCGAGGTGCTGGAGGATTACGGCCTGACCGCGTGGCCGAAGACGTCGGGGTCCCGGGGCTTTCACATCTACGCCCGGATCGCCCCGCGTTGGGAGTTCCGCCAGGTGCGGCTGGCCGCCCAGACCGTCGCGCGCGAGGTCGAGCGGCGAATTCCCGAGGCGGCGACCAGCCGCTGGTGGAAGGAGGAGCGCGAGGGCGTGTTCGTCGACTTCAACCAGAACGCCAAGGACCGCACCGTCGCGTCGGCGTATTCCGTGCGGGCCACCCCGGATGCCCGGGTATCGACGCCGCTGCACTGGGACGAGGTCGCCGGGTGCGATCCGGCCGCCTTCACCATCGACACGGTGCCCGCCCGGTTCGCCGAGCTGGGCGACCCGTGGGAGGGCATGGACGACGCGATCGGCGAACTGGATCGGCTGCTGGTGCTCGCCGAGGAGTTGGGGCCGCCGGAGCGCGCGCCGCGGGGATCGGGCAGCCGCACCGAGAGTGGTCGCGTCTCGTCGAAGCCGCTCATCGAGATCGCCCGCACCAAAACCAAGGACGAGGCGATGGCCGCCCTGGACACCTGGCGCGACCGGCATCCCGAGGCCGCGGCGCTGCTGGCGCCGGCCGACGTCCTGGTCGACGGCATGCGCGGGCCCAGCTCGATCTGGTACCGGATCCGGATCAACCTGCAACACGTGCCGGCCGAGCGGCGGCCACCCCAGGAAGAGCTGATAGCCGACTACAGCCCATGGGTCGGGTACGAAGGACCGCGAAGGGGATGAGCCGCGCGGCGAAGCGGGTCCGAGCGAAGAAAGCGATAATCTCACGCGATGCGACACGGATGGAATCGGCGGGGATTCCTGCAGCTCACGGGGGCTGCGGGCATGGCCGCGATCGCCGGATCGGCCGGGTTCGCCGGAGTGTTGGCCGCCTGTTCGCCACGCAAATCGTCGTCCGCCGCCCCGGGCGGATCGGTGACCGTCACCCACCTGTTCGGTCAGACCGTCATCAAGGAGCCACCCAAGCGCGTGGTCAGCGCCGGCTACACCGAGCAGGACGACCTGCTGGCCCTGGGTGTGGTGCCCATCGCGGTGACCAACTGGTTCGGCGATCAGCCCTTCGCGGTGTGGCCCTGGGCGCAGCCCAAGCTCGGTGGCGCCCAGCCCGCGGTATTGAACCTGGACAACGGCATTCAGGTCGACCAGATCGCGGGCCTGAAACCGGACCTGATCGTGGCCATCAACGCCGGCTTGGACGCCGACACCTACCAGAAGCTGTCGGCGATCGCGCCCACCCTCGCGCAGTCGGACGGCGACGCGTTCTTCGAGCCGTGGAAGGAGCAGGCCACCGCCGTCGGCCAGGCGGTGTTCCAGGCCGACCAGATGAAGTCCCTGATCGACGGCGTCGACAAGCAATTCGCCGCCGTCGCCCAGAAGAACCAGCAGTGGACGGGCAAGAAGGCGTTGCTCATGCAGGGCACCCTCTGGCAGGGCACGGTGGTGGCGACCCTGGCGGGCTGGCGGACCGACTTCCTGAACCAGATGGGCCTCGTCATCGCCGACAGCATCAAGCCCTTCGGCACCGATCACCGCGCCGTCATCCCGCGCGATCAGATCAAGGCGGTGCTCGATTCCGCCGACGTGGTGATCTGGACAACCGAAAGCCCGGACGACCAGAAGACCCTGCTGGCCGACCCCGAGGTGGCGGCCTCGCTGGCGACCGCGCAGAACCGCCACGTCTTCACCACCAAGGACCAGGCCGGTGCGATCGCCTTCGCGTCACCGCTGAGCTACCCGCTGCTGGCCGATCAAATGCCGCCGCTGATCGCCAAGATCCTGGGCTGAATCCCGGCTGTTTGAGCGTTCGTTAAGGCACCTCTGGCAGTGCTCGAAAATCCACCCGCATTCCCTCCCGCCTGCACGGATGCCGGGGTTACCGTTCAGTAATGAGCGTGACGGATATTGGCAGCGGCCTCTCCCAGGAGCTGTCGACCGACCTGGTCGGCAACACCGTGTTCGACTACGGCGACCATGCGCTGATGCTTCAATGCGGCAGCACCGCCGAGGTATTGGCATGGGTGGACGCGTTGGCCGCGGCGGAGATGCCCGGCGTCGTCGACGTCGTCCCCGCCGCCCGCACGGTGCTGGTCAAGCTCGACAGCCCCCGCCTGCAGGGAGTCACCCGGCAGCGCCTGCGCCGGATGCGGGTCGCCGCCGACGCGGGGCCCCCGGCGGACCGCACCGCCGACGTGGTGATCGACGTGGTGTACGACGGCCCGGACCTCGCCGAGGTCGCCAGCCATACCGGGCTGTCCCCGGCGCAGGTGATCGAGGCCCACACCGCCACCCCATGGCGGGTCGGATTCAGCGGCTTCGCACCGGGTTTCGCATACCTGGTCGACGGCGACGCTCGCCTGCGGGTGCCGCGCCGCTCGGAGCCGCGGACGTCGGTGCCGGCCGGTTCCGTCGCCCTGGCCGGCGAGTTCAGCGCGGTGTATCCGCGGCAGTCGCCCGGGGGCTGGCAGCTCATCGGCCACAGCGACGCCGTCCTGTGGGATCTCGACCGGCCCAACCCGGCGCTGCTGACCCGGGGCATGTGGGTTCAGTTCCGCGCCGTCTGAGCAAGGAGATCGCCGTGCCTACCCTGGAAATCCTGCGCACCGGGCCGTTCGCCGTCGTCCAGGACCTCGGCCGCCCGGGGCTGGCCCACCTCGGCGTCAGCCGGTCCGGGGCCGCCGACCGCCGCGCGCACACGCTCGCCAACCGGCTGGTCGCCAACCCCGACGACCGCGCCACCGTCGAAGTGACCTTCGGCGGCTTTTCCGCCCGCGTCCGCGGCGGCGACGTCGACATCGCGGTGACGGGCGCCGACACCGACCCCACCGTGAACGGAATCAAGTTCGGCACCAACAGCATTCACCACGTCCGCGACGGGCAGGTGATCTCGTTGGGCGCCCCGCGGGCCGGGCTGCGAACGTACCTGGCGGTGCGCGGCGGGATCTGCGTGGAGCCCGTCCTGGGCTCGCGCAGCTACGACGTGATGTCGGCGATCGGCCCGGCGCCGCTGCACAGCGGCGACCGGCTGCCGGTCGGCGAGCACACCGACGACTACCCCGAACTCGACCAGGCGCCGGTGGCGGCGATCAGCGAACACCTGGTCGAGGTGCAGGTGGTGCCGGGCCCGCGCGACGACTGGTTCACCGATCCCGACGCCCTGGTGCACACGATTTGGATGGCCTCCAACCGCAGCGACCGGGTCGGAATGCGGCTGGAGGGCCGCCCGCTGCAACACCGCTGGCCGGACCGGCAGCTCCCCAGCGAAGGCGCGACCCGCGGCGCAATCCAGGTGCCGCCCAACGGATTACCGGTGATCCTCGGACCCGATCACCCGGTCACCGGCGGGTACCCGGTGATCGGCGTGGTCACCGACGAGGACGCCGACAAGATCGCCCAGGTGCGACCGGGCCAGTACGTGCGCCTGCACTGGGCGCGGCCACGGGGCGGCCGGTCCTACTCGTAGCGCCGGCAGCTGGAACAAGGCTGTCACTGCGCCGATGCGCTCTAGGGTATGAGCCGGACGACCGGAGTGCCGGGAGGCGGAATGAGCGAGACCGACGGCGCCGTCACCGATCTCATCGAGCGGTACTTGGCCATTGTCGCCGACGACGACTACCAGCGGTTCGGCGAGCTCCTAACCGATGATTGCACTTTTACGCTGATGCCCATCGGCCATACCTGGGCGGGCCGTGACAACGTCATGAACGCGGTCCTGGCGGCGGGTAGCCGCAGGACGCACGACAGCCAATCGAAGGTCAGCGTCACCAATTGGTTTACAAACAACGACCATTTCGTCGTCGAATACGAGCACGGGGCACTCGTCGCCGGCGTCCGGGTCAGGATCGACGGATACTGCTGGATCTTCCACATCCGGGACGGGCGCTTTGATTCGATGCGTGAATACATCAACCCCAGCGGCGCCGGCCTGACCATCCTGTTGAGCCTTGTCTTGCGGGCCTACCCCCTACTGGCTCGATGGAGGGCCAGGGGACGGCTGCGATCCTGAAATACGGCTCGCACTAAAGCATTCGGCCGGTCGCTTCATCCGCCGCGTGCATACTCCCGCGGGCATCGCCTCGCCACCCGGCGCGAACCCTGCGACCCGAACCGATGAGTGCCGGAGAAGTCGGCGCCAAGCCGCCACCAGAGTTGATCGACACGCTTTGACAAAGGCTGGTAGACACAGAGTGTGCAAACCCAGGTCCACACCGCCCGCCTGGTACACACAGCCGATCTTGACGGCGAGACACGCCAGCGCGTCCGCCAGATGGTCACCGCCGCCTTCGCGGGGAACTTCACCGACGACGACTGGGAGCACACGCTCGGCGGCATGCACGCGTTGATCTGGCAGCACGGGGCGATCATCGCGCACGCCGCCGTCGTCCAGCGCCGACTGCTCTACCGCGGCGACGCGCTGCGGTGCGGTTACGTCGAAGGGTTCGCGGTGCGGGAGGACTTTCGCGGCCGCGGCCTGGCCCACGCCCTGATGGACGGCGCGGAGCAGGTGATCCGCGGCGCCTACCAAGTGGGTGCCGTCAGTTCGTCGGCCGACGCCCGCGGGGTGTACACCCGGCGAGGCTGGCTGCCCTGGCGCGGACCGACGTCGGTGCTGGCCCCCGCCGGCCCGACCCGCACACCTGAGGACGACGACGCAGTGTTCGTCCTGCCGGTCGACGTCCGCCTGGACACCACCGCAGAGTTGATGTGCGACTGGCGCGCGGGCGACGTCTGGTAAACCGGGACGGTTCGCAATGGCGTAACGCCATGGCGAGAAAACCCGCGAAGTGCCGCCGTGGCGTTACGCCCGCGCGAGGACGAGATGTATTCCAGCTCACAACAAATCCCGGGGCCGCACGAAATCACTGTCCGCCGAATTGCCCTCAGCTATTTACCAGATAACTGGGATTCAACTTACAGGCGATATTGGTCGAATAGAGTTGACGGGCTCGTGCACTAAATGTGAGCATCGAAATACACGGCGGGCCAAGCCTGTTCTTTCCTCACCCCAACGCGCCCAGGCGATTTCGCCCGTGTGAGCGTTCGCGACATCCCGGCGACACAGGCGTCGCCGCAGGGACAAACCCCTTGCAAGAGTTGGACGAAAGGTGCAGACCGCATGGGCCGCAACCACCGCATCACGGACTGGAATCCGGAGGACGCGGCGGCCTGGGAGGCCGGCAACAAGAACATCGCCCGTCGCAACTTGCTTTGCACCGTTGCGGGTGACCACGTCGCCTTTTCGATCTGGACGCTTTGGCCGGTGATGACACTGTTCATGCCCGCATCCGTCTACGGCCTCTCGGCCGGCGACAAGCTGCTGCTCGGCGCGGTCGCCACCCTGGTCGGCGGGTGCGCACGCATCCCCTACACGTTGGGCATCGCCACCTTCGGGGGGCGCAACTGGACGGCCTTCTCGGCGTTCGTCTTGTTGATCCCCACCGTCGGCACCGTCGTGCTGTTGGCGCATCCCGGGCTGCCGCTTTGGACCTATGTGGTGTGCGCGGCGCTCACCGGCCTGGGCGGCGGCAACTACGCAGCATCGCTGGCCAACGTCAACGCCTTTTACCCGCAGCGCCTCAAGGGCGCGGCGCTGGCGATCAACGCCGGCGTCGGCAACCTCGGCGTCGCCGTCATCCAGCTGATCGGCCTGCTGGTGCTCGCGACCGCGGGCCACGAAGCGCCGTATTGGGTCTGCGCGGTGTACCTCGTTTTGCTGGCGATCGTCGGCGTCGCCGCGGCTTTGTTCATGGACAACCTCGACCACGGCGTCGAGGTCAACACCATCCGTTCGGTCCTGTTCGAGCGCGACAGCTACGTGATCTCGCTGCTCTACATCTGCACCTTCGGCTCCTGGATCGGGTTCGCGTTCGCGTTCGGCCAGGTGCTGCAGATCAACTTCCAGGAGGCTGGCGAAACCGCCAAGCACGCGTCGCTGCACGCGGCGCAGATCGCCTTCGTGGGGCCGCTATTCGGCTCGCTGGCGCGCATCTACGGCGGCCGGCTCGCCGACCGACTGGGCGGCAGCCGCGTCACCCTGGGCGTCCTGGGCGGCATGATCGTCGGGGCCGGGCTGCTGGTCGCCATCAGCACCGTCGAGGGCCGCGACGGCGGCTCGACCTCGATGATCGGCTACGTGATCGGCTTCGTCGCGCTGTTCGTGTTGTCGGGGATGGGCAACGGGTCGGTGTTCAAGATGATCCCGTCCATCTTCGAGGCGCGCAGCCGCGGCCTGGATCTTCCCGATGCCGAGCGGCGGCACTGGTCGAAGGCGATGTCGGGATCGCTGATCGGATTTTGCTCGGCCGTCGGCGCGCTGGGCGGCGTGGGGATCAACCTGGCGCTGCGCGAGTCCTACCTCAACAGCGGCACCGAAACGTCGGCCTACTGGACGTTTTTGGCGTCCTATGTGCTCGCCGCGATCCTCACCTGGGCCCTGTACGTGCGCCGCCCCAGCGCCCCGGAAACCGTCCCCGCAGCAGATCACGCGCGGGTGTGATGGCTGTCGCAACAAGGGCAATGCTGCAGCAATTACGTGGTAACGCAGCGGAAACGTCGCAGGCATACACAGGTCTTATGGCTCAGCCGAGGTCCACGCCGCTGGCCGGCTACCGGGTCGCGGTTACATCGTCCCGGCGCGCGGAGGAACTCTGCGCACTGCTGAGCAGGCAGGGCGCGGAGGTCTGCAGCGCGCCCGCGATCAACATGATCGCGCTCCCCGAAGACGACGAATTACAAAGCCACACTGAGGCTTTGATCGCGCAACCGCCCGACATCCTGGTGGTGCACACCGGCATCGGCTTCCGGGGCTGGCTCGCCGCCGCCGAGGGATGGGGGCTGGCCAACCAGCTGATCGCGTCGTTGTCGAAAACCCGGATCGTTTCGCGGGGGCCCAAAGGCACGGGCGCGGTGCGCGCCGCCGGGCTGCACGAGGAGTGGTCTCCTGAGTCCGAATCCTCACAAGAGGTGCTCGAGTATCTGCTCGAGTCGGGCGTGTCCGGGCTGCGCATCGCCATCCAGCTGCACGGCGCCGCCGACGCCTGGGACCCGTTCCCCGAGTTCATCGGCGGCCTGCGTTTCGCGGGCGCGGAGGTGGTCCCCATCCGGGTGTACCGGTGGAAGTCGACACCGTTGGGCGGCGATTTCGATTTGCTGGTGACCGGGATCGCGCGACGGCAGTTCGACGCGGTCACCTTCACCTCGGCGCCCGCGGCGGCGGCGGTGCTGGAACGCAGTCGCGACCTGGCCGTCGAGGACCAGGTGCTCGAGGCCCTGCGCACCGACGTCCACGCGATGTGCGTCGGCCCGGTGACGTCCAAACCGCTGATCCGCAAAGGCGTCCCCACTTCGTCGCCCGCGCGAATGCGATTGGGCGCCTTGGCCCGCCACATCGCCGAGGAGCTGCCGCTGCTGGGATCGTCCACCGTGCAGGTGGCCGGCCACACGATCGACATCCGCGGAACGTGCGTGCTGGTGGACGGTGACATCAAGCTGCTGTCCCCGTCGGGGATGTCGGTGCTGCGCGCGCTGGCCCAACGGCCCGGCGACGTCGTCGCGCGTTCCGAGCTGTTGCGGGTGCTGCCCGGCAGCAGCAACGATCCGCACGCCGTGGACACGGCCGTGCTTCGGCTGCGAACGGCCTTGGGCGACAAGAACATCATCGCAACGGTGGTCAAGCGGGGTTACCGGCTCGCCATCGACCCTCCGGGCGGCGCCGAATGGAGCTGATCCTGGCTGCGCACGGCACCCGCAGGCCGGGCGGCGTCGCGATGATCGGAGACCTCGCAGCGCAGGTGAGCGCGCTGCTCGACCGCCGGGTGCAGGTCGCGTTCGTCGACGTGTTGGGCCCGACGCCCGGCGAGGTGCTGTCGCGGGCCGCGGCCACCGGCCGCCCAGCCGTCGTGGTCCCGGCCTTCTTGTCGCGCGGATATCACGTGCGCACCGACGTTCCCGCCCACGTGGCGGCCAGCCGGCACCCGAACGTGACCGTCACGCCAGCGCTCGGCCCGAGTGGGGATATCGCGCGGATAGTCGCCGACCAGCTCGCGGAATCGGGTTGGCGCCTGGGTGATTCGGTGATCCTCGCGGCGGCCGGCACCACCGACGAAAGGGCGCGAGCCGACCTGCACGTGACCGCGACCACGTTGTCCGCGCTGGTGGGATCGCGGGTGCGGCTCGGATTCGCGGCCACCGGTGAACCGTCCGTGGCCGACGCCGTCGCCGCCGCCCGCCGCGACGGCGCGACTCGCGTCGTCGTCGCCTCCTACCTACTGGCCGACGGGCTGTTCCAACAGCGCCTGCGGGCCAGCGGCGCCGACGTGGTCACCCAACCGCTGGGCACCCATCCCGGCCTGGCGCGCCTGATCGCGAACCGCTTCCGCCGCGCGGCGCCCGGACTTCCGAGGCGGCGAACCCAAGCGCCGCACGCACTTTCGAATCACGCTTGATCTTTGCTCGCATACCGACGATCCTGGCACCATGCCGCGTCGTGAAGAGCCATCGCGTGGGCTGCTCGACCCCGTGGCAAAGATGCTGCGGTTGCCCTTCGGCACACCGGAGTTCATCGACCGGATCGTCACCGGCGGTGTCAACCAGGTGGGCCGCCGGACGTTGTACATGCTGATCACCACCTGGGACGCGGCCGGCGGCGGCCCGTTTGCGGCCAGCGCGATCGCGTCCACCGGACTGGCCAAGACCGCCGAAATCGTGCAGGGCATGTTCATCGGACCGGTTTTCGGCCCGCTGCTGAAAATCCTCGGGGCCGACAAGGTCGCGGTGCGGGCGTCCCTGTGCGCCTCTCAGTTGGTGGGTCTCGGCATCATGCGCTACGGGGTGCGCTCCGAACCGCTGCACTCGATGTCGGTGGAGGCGCTCGTCGACGCGATCGGCCCGACGATGCAGCGCTACCTGGTGGGCGATATCGGCTAGGCGGCGGTCCGGCCGATCTGGATGTGCCCGTCGGGGGTGACGCGCGCCGGGTAAACCGGCACAGACACCCGCGGATCATCCAGGCAGGAGCCGTCCTCTAGCGCGAAAGCCTGCTTGAGGATGGGTGATTGGACGGTGGCACGGCCGCCGCGGTCGCCGACGATGCCGCGCGACAGCACGGCGGCGCCGGAGAACGGGTCGACGTTGCCGACCGCGTGCACCGAGCCGTCGTCCAGCCGGAACAACGCCGCCTGCGAACCATCGTCGAGGAGGACCCCGACGCCACGACCGGGAATCAGGCTGTCGTAGGCGCAGGCGGTGGTCCACACCTGAATGTCCTGAGCGTCGTTGAGAAGTGTCATCGCGTCTCCTTGATTACGACCGAACCCGCGGCATGCCAATGGGCACAGGCACTTTGCGCCCGGCGCGCTCGGTGAACGTCACCGTCGAGTCGACGGCGTCGGGGGCGTTGACGAAGGAAACGAACCGCGACAGCTTGTCCGGGTCCTCCAGCACGCCCTTCCACTCGCACTTGTAGTTCTGCACATGCCGCTCCATTGCGGCCTCGAATTCCTCGGCCAGGCCAAGGGAGTCGTCGCACACGACCTCGCGCACGTGATCCAGGCCGCCGTCCAGCGATTCGACCCACGGCGCGGTGCGCTGCAACCGGTCGGCCGTCCGGATGTAGTACATCAGGAACCGGTCGATGTAGCGGACCAGCGTCTCGGTGTCCAAATCGCTGGCCAGCAGCTGAGCGTGCTTGGGCGTCATGCCGCCGTTGCCGCCGACGTAGAGGTTCCACCCCTTCTCGGTGGCGATGACGCCCACGTCCTTGCTGCGCGCCTCGGCGCACTCGCGCGCGCATCCGGAGACGCCGAGCTTGATCTTGTGCGGCGCGCGCAGCCCGCGGTAGCGGAGCTCCAGGTCGATGGCCAGCTGCACCGAATCCTGCTGGCCGTAGCGGCACCAGTCGCTGCCCACGCAGCTCTTCACCGTGCGCAAGGCCTTGCCGTAGGCGTGCCCGGACTCCATGCCGCCGTCGACCAGCCGCTTCCAGATCTGCGGCAGCTGATCCACGCGGGCGCCGAAAAGGTCGATTCGCTGCCCGCCGGTGATCTTGGTGTAAAGGCCGAAGTCCTGCGCGATCTGGCCGATCAGGATCAGGTGCTCCGGCTTGATGTCACCGCCGGGGACCCGGGGGACCACCGAGTAGCTGCCGTTCTTTTGAATGTTGGCCAGGAAGTGGTCGTTGGAATCCTGCAGCGAGGCCTGCTCGCCCTCCAGGATGTGCTCCGAGCCGGTGGACGCCAGGATCGAGGCAACCACCGGTTTGCAGATGTCGCAACCCTTTCCGCGGCCGAAGCGCTCCAGCAGGCCCGAGAACGTCCGGATTTCGGTGGCGGTGATGATCTCGAAAAGCTCCGCCCGCGACTGGCTGAAGTGCTCACACAGCGCCTTGGACTGTTCCACGCCCTCGGCTTCCAGCAGCTGCTTCAGCAGCGGCACGCACGACCCGCACGAGGTGCCCGCCGCCGTGCACGACTTGAGCGCGGGCACGTCGGCGCACCCGCCGGCGATCGCGCCCTTCAGGGCGCCCTTGGTGACGTTGTTGCACGAGCAGATCTGCGCCGAATCCGGCAGCGCCCCAACGCCCAGGCCCGGCGCGCCGTCCGCGGTGGCCGGCGCGATCAGCGCCAGCGGATCGCCCGGCAACTCGCTGCCGACCATCGGCCGCAGCACCCCGTACGTCGAGGCATCGCCCACCAGGACCCCGCCGAGCAAGGTCTTGGCGTCGTCGGAGAGCACCAGCTTGGCGTAGGTCCGGTTGACCGCGTCGTTGATGGCGACCTCGAGGCAGTTCTCGGTCGCCCCCATCGCGTCGCCGAAGCTCGCGACGTCGACGCCGAGCAGTTTGAGCTTCGTCGACATGTCCGCTTCGCCGAACTCCGCGGCGCCGCCCAGCAGCCGGTCCGCCACCACTTCGGCGGAGGTGTAGCCGGGCCCGACCAGGCCATAGCACCGGCCGCCGATCGCCGCGACCTCGCCGATGGCGTAGATGTCGGGATCGCTTGTCCGGCACGACAAATCGGTGAGCACGCCGCCCCGCTCGGCACGCTCCAGCCCGGCGGCCGCCGCCAGCTCGTCGCGCGGCCGGATGCCGGCCGCGAAGATCACCACGCCGGCATCGATCAGCTCGCCATCGGTCAGGCACACCCGTGCCGACGTCGAGCCGTCCGGATGCGCGACGGCCTCGATCGACTCCGTGCCCGTCCCCACGTGCACGGCGATGCCGAGTTCGGTGACCATGCGGGCCAGCAGCGCGCCGCCGGCCTCGTCGATCTGCTGGGCCATCAACCGCGGCATCATCTCGACGACGTGCGTCTGCAACCCGAACTGGCGCAGCGCATTAGCGGCCTCCAGCCCCAGCAGTCCGCCGCCGATGACAACGCCCGCGGTCGCGTGGCCGGCCTGCAGCGTCCGCTGGGCGCCGGCGCGGATGGCGTCGAGGTCGTCGAGCGTGCGGTAGACGTGGCACTGCGGCAGGTCGTGACCGGGCACCGGCGGGACGAAGGCGTAGGACCCGGTGGCCAGCACCAGGGCGTCGTAGCCGTGCCGGTGACCGTCGGCGGTCACCACGGTCTTTGTGTCGCGGTCGATTTCGGTGACACGGGCGTTCAGCAGCAGCCGGACCCGGTCGTCGCCGGCGTAGTCGTTGCCCGGCAGCGCCAGCACTTGGCGGTCCCAGCTCTCGGTGTAGGAGGTCAAGCCGACACGGTCATAGGCCGCGTCGGCCTCCTCCGCCAAAACCGTGATGCTCCAACGCCCTTCGGTGTCGCGGGCCCGGAGCGCCTCGACCAGCCGGTGGCCGACCATACCGTGCCCGACCACAATGACGTGACGCGCAGCACTGTCCGCGCACCAGTTTTCGGATTGGGCCATGCCATGAGGGTAGGGGCGGGAAATTAACTTGGAATCGCCCAATGTGACACCCGCATGACGGCGTGCTCACACCTCACAACGACGGCTGTGAAGCTGTTCGCTGGCGGCGAACGCCCGAGTGGAACTTTAGCGTGGTCGACTCATGTTTGTAGAAATAGCCGGCCGGCAAGGCGCCGGTCACAGCAAACTCACAATGAAGCATAAGGAGATCCCCATGAGCAACCTCGCATTGTGGTCGCGACCGGCCTGGGACACCGACCGCTGGCTGCGCGACTTCTTCGGCCCCGCCGCGGCGACGGACTGGTTCAAGCCGGTGAGCAGCGGTTTCACCCCGGCCGCCGAGATCGTCAAGGATGGCGATGACGCGGTGGTCCGCCTGGAGCTGCCGGGCGTCGACGTCGAGAAGGACGTCAACGTCGAGGTGGACAAGGGCCGGCTGGTCATTCACGGCGAACACCGCGACGAGCACGCCGAGGAGGCGAACGGCCGCACCCTGCGTGAGATCCGGTACGGCTCCTTCCGCCGGTCGTTCCAGCTGCCGACGCACGTCACCGGCGAGGCCATCACCGCCTCGTACGACGACGGCGTGCTGACCGTGCGGGTCGCCGGTGCCTATAAGGACCCAGCGGGAACCCAGCCGCAGCGCATCGCGATCACCAAGTAATTCCGCGACCAGACGCAAAAGCTCACGCGCGCAAGGCGTGTCGGGGGCTTTTGCGTCTTCTCGCCGTCAGCTCCAGCGGGCCAGCAGCTCCTTGGCCCGGGCCGCCAGCGCGGCCTGCAGGAACGGCCCGAAGCTGACCCGGGCGACGCCGAGTGGGCCGAAAGACGCCGGGTCGTCCTGGTCGGGCAGCGCGATCGCGTTGATCGGCAGCGGCAACTCGGTGGCCAAGCGCCGCAACGTTTCCGGGTCGTGGCGGCCCACCGGGTACAGCACGTCGGCACCCGCGGCGGCGGCCTCGGTGAGCCGCGCCACCGCCCGTTCGACGCGGTCGGCGTCGTCACCGTCGCGCCGCAGGAACAGGTCGGTGCGCGCGTTGATCACGACGTGCACTCCCGCCGCGTCGGCGGCCGAGCGCAGCGCCCCCACCAGTTCGGCGTGCTCGCCGGCGGAGCGCAATCGCTTGCCCTCGGAGTGCACGGTGTCCTCGATGTTCAGCCCGACGGCGCCCACGCCCAGCAGGCCTTCGATCAGGCGCGCTGGCGGCTGTCCGTACCCCGACTCGACGTCCACCGACACCGGGACGTCGACCGCGGCGGTGATCTGGGCGACCCGGGTCAGCACGTCGTCGAACGCCATGCCCTCGTTGTCGGGCTTGCCGATGGAGTCGGCGAGCGGGTGACTACCCACGGTCAGCGCGGCGAATCCCGCATCGACTGCCAGGCGGGCCGACCACGCGTCCCACACCGTCGGCAGGATCACCGGGTCGCCCGGCCGGTGCAGTTCGAGCAGCGCGGTGGCGCGCTCGGCGGTGGTATCGCCTGTCATGGTGTCCGACATTAGGCCGCGACGGTCGCTACTATCGAGGGCGTACTGTGATCCGCAACACCGTCTGGCCCCCGAAAAGTACGTAGGAGATGCGTTGAGCACCACGACCGAACTCGCCGAACTGCACGACCTCATCGGTGGCCTGCGGCGGTGCGTGGGCTCATTGCGGGCCCGGTACGGCGACAGCCCGGCAATGCGCCGCATCGTCCTGGACGCCGATCGAATCCTGTCCGACGTCGAACTGCTCGACACGGACGTCTCCGAGTTGGACCTGGACCGCGCCACCGTGCAGCAGTCCGGCGAGAAGATCGTCATTCCCGACACCCAATACGACACCGATTTCTGGCGCGATGTCGACGACGAGGGTGTCGGGGGTCACAACAGGTCCTGACAACCTCGGACAACTTCAAGCCCCCCGCGAAACAGGGGGTTTGCTCTGTGTACCCTTCGACAGACAGCCCGTTCGAAGAGGAACACTAGATGAGCGCACCCACGGCGAACCGTCCTGCGTCCGGTGTCTTTTCACCCACACGCGCCCGCATCCCGCAGCGGACCCTACGCACCGACCGGTGGTGGATGTCGCCGTTGCGGATCGACCTGGGCTTCGCGGCTTTCGTCATCTACGCGACGGCACGCGCGTTCCAGCAGAATTACTTCTTCGTCCCGAGGTACCACTACCTGACGCCGTTCTACTCGCCGTGCGTCAGCAAGGCTTGCGGTGAGGCCGGCGACATCTGGCCGCAGTTCCTGCCCGACGTCTGGTGGCTGCCCTACGCGGCGCTGTCGCTGCCGTTCCTGTTGCTGTTCCGGCTGACCTGTTACTACTACCGGGGCGCCTACTACCGCACGGTGTGGCAGTCGCCCAGCGCCTGCGCGGTGGCCGAGCCCCGCGTGCACTACAGCGGCGAGACCAGGTTCCCGCTGATCGTCCAGAACACCCACCGGTACTTTTTCTATATCGCCGTCATCATCTCGGTCATCAACAGCTACGACGCGATCGTCGCGTTTCATTCCGACAGCGGCCCCGGGGGATTCGGCTTCGGCCTGGGCAACCTGATCCTGCTCGGCAACGTCATCATGCTGTGGATCTACACGCTGTCCTGCCATTCGTGCCGGCACGTGACCGGCGGGCGGCTCAAGCACTTCTCCAAGAACCCTGTGCGGTACTGGATCTGGACGAAGGTCAGCGCCATCAACACCCGGCACAAGCTGTTCGCGTGGATCACGCTGGGCACCCTGATGCTCACCGACTTCTACGTCGCGCTGGTGGCCAGCGGCACCATTCCGGACCTGAGATTTGTTGGCTGACAAGCCATTTGACGATCACAGAGAAAACTGAGCGAGGTTTCATGGTTGAGGTCGAGCGGCATGCCTACGACGTAGTCGTCATCGGCGCCGGCGGCGCGGGATTGCGTGCGGTCATCGAGGCACGTGAGCGGGGTCTCAAGGTCGCGGTGGTGTGCAAGTCCCTGTTCGGCAAGGCCCACACGGTGATGGCCGAGGGCGGGTGCGCGGCATCCATGGGCAACACCAACCCCAAAGACAACTGGAAGACCCACTTCGGCGACACGATGCGCGGCGGGAAGTTCCTGAACAACTGGCGCATGGCCGAACTGCACGCCAAGGAGGCCCCGGACCGCGTCTGGGAGCTGGAAACCTACGGCGCGCTGTTCGATCGCCTCAAGGACGGCAAGATCAGCCAGCGCAACTTCGGCGGGCACACCTACCCGCGGCTGGCGCACGTCGGCGACCGCACCGGCCTGGAGCTGATCCGCACCATGCAGCAGAAGATCGTTTCGCTGCAGCAGGAGGACTACGCCGAACTCGGCGACTACGAAGCGCGCATTCGGGTGTTCGCCGAGTGCACCATCACCGAACTGATCAAGGACGGCGACGCCATCGCCGGGGCGTTCGGCTACTGGCGCGAGAGCGGCAACTTCGTCCTGTTCGAAGCGCCGGCGGTGGTGCTGGCCACCGGCGGGATCGGCAAGTCGTTCAAGGTCACCTCCAACTCCTGGGAGTACACCGGTGACGGGCACGCGCTGGCCCTGCGGGCGGGCGCGTCGCTGATCAACATGGAGTTCGTCCAGTTCCACCCGACCGGCATGGTGTGGCCGCCGAGCGTGAAGGGGATCCTGGTCACCGAGGGTGTGCGCGGTGACGGCGGGGTGCTGAAGAACTCCGACGACAAGCGCTTCATGTTCGACTACATCCCGCCGGTGTTCAAGGGCCAGTACGCCGAAACCGCGGACGAGGCCGACCAGTGGCTCAAGGACAACGACTCGGCCCGTCGCACCCCGGACCTGCTGCCGCGCGACGAGGTCGCGCGCGCGATCAACTCCGAGGTGAAGGCCGGCCGGGGCACCCCGCACGGCGGGGTGTACCTCGACATCGCGTCCCGGCTGACGCCCGACGAGATCAAGCGACGGCTGCCGTCGATGTACCACCAGTTCAAGGAGCTGGCCGGGGTCGACATCACCAGGGAGCCAATGGAAGTCGGGCCGACCTGCCACTACGTGATGGGCGGTGTGGAGGTTGACGCCGACACCGGCGCGGCGACCGTCCCGGGCCTGTTCGCGGCCGGCGAGTGCTCCGGCGGCATGCACGGCTCCAACCGGTTGGGCGGCAACTCGCTGTCGGACCTGCTGGTGTTCGGCCGGCGCGCCGGGCTGGGCGCCGCCGACTACGTGCGGGCGCTGAGCAGCCGCCCGACGGTCGCCGAGGACGCCGTCGAGACCGCGGCCAAGCGGGCGCTGGCCCCCTTCGAGGGACCGACGAACGGCGCCGCGGCCGAGAACCCCTACACCCTGCAGCTGGAGCTGCAGCAGTCGATGAATGATCTGGTGGGCATCATCCGCAAGTCGGAGGAGATCTCCGAGGCGCTCGGCCGGCTCGCCAAACTGCGCGAGCGGTTCAAGAACATCCACGTCGAGGGGCAGCGGCGGTACAACCCCGGCTGGAACCTGGCCATCGACCTGCGCAACATGCTGCTGGTCAGCGAATGCGTGGCCAAGGCCGCGTTGGAGCGCACCGAGAGCCGCGGCGGGCACACCCGCGACGACCACCCGTCGATGGACTCGTCCTGGCGCAAGGTGTTGCTGGTTTGCCGTGCGGCAGGCGGCGATGAGGTGATCCCCGACATCAGCATCACGCGCGAGGATCAGGTGCCGATGCGGCCCGATCTCCTGGAGCTCTTCGAGATCTCCGAGCTGGAGAAGTATTACACCGACGGCGAACTGGCCGACCACCCAGGACGGAGAGGTTAATGACCTACAACGCGACCATGCGGGTGTGGCGCGGCGACGAGGCCGGCGGCGCGCTGGAGGACTTCACGGTCGAGGTCAATGAGGGCGAGGTGGTGCTCGACATCATCCATCGCCTGCAGCAGACGCAGACACCCGACCTCGCCGTGCGGTGGAACTGCAAGGCCGGCAAGTGCGGGTCCTGCTCGGCGGAGATCAACGGCTACCCCCGGTTGATGTGCATGACCCGGATGTCCACGTTCGCCGAGGACGAGGTCGTGACCGTCACGCCACTGCGCACGTTCCCGGTGATCCGCGACCTGGTCACCGACGTGTCATTCAACTACGAAAAGGCCCGCGAGATACCGTCTTTCGCGCCGCCCAAGGACCTGCAGCCGGGCGAGTACCGGATGGCGCAGGTCGACGTGCAGCGCTCGCAGGAGTTCCGCAAGTGCATCGAGTGCTTCCTGTGCCAGACCGTCTGCCACGTGGTCCGCGACCACGAGGAGAACAAGAAGGCGTTCGCCGGCCCGCGCTACCTGATGCGCATCGCCGAGCTGGAGATGCACCCCCTGGACACGCTCGACCGGCGCAACCAGGCGCAGGAAGAGCACGGCCTCGGCTACTGCAACATCACCAAGTGCTGCACCGAGGTGTGCCCGGAGAACATCAAGATCACCGACAACGCCCTGATCCCGATGAAAGAGCGCGTCGCCGACCGCAAGTACGACCCGGTCGTGTGGTTGGGTAACAAGCTGTTCCGCCGCGGCTAGAGTTTGCCGAGTCTGCGCTCAGAGCGCCGAATTCGTTACATCACCCGCGCTGGCCGCAGTCTCGATGGCCTAGGCGCCGAGCCGGCGGAAAGTGCTGCGGTGGAACACGATGGGCGCCACGTCGGCGTCGACCGTCACCTCGTTGACCCGCAGCACCACGATGGTGTGGTCCCCCGCCGGGATCAGCTGCTCGATCGCGCTCTCCAGCCACAGGCCGGTGCCCTTGATGAAGACGGCGCCGCTGGTACGCGACACGGTCTCCAGGCCGGCGAACCGGTCGCCGGTCTTGGCCGCCAGCGTGCGGGCGGCCTCGTCATGGACCTCGCCGAGCACGCTGATGCCAAGCATCGGAGCGCCCTTGAGCTTGGGCCATGTCGTCGAGGTGTTCTGCACACAGAACGACACCAGCGGCGGCTCGAGCGAGACGGGGACGAAGGTGCTGGCGGCCAAACCTTCACGGATCCCCTCGACTTCGGCGGCGATGGCCACCACGCCGGACGGAAAGTGGCCGAAGGCCTCACGAAGTGTGGACGGTGTCAGGTTCTTGTTCGAGTTCACCGCGGTCATTCGCCCCTTGCGCCGAGAACGGAATTCTCGCCCCCGACCCTACCTGCCGAATATCCATGGGCTGAAGCCACATCCGGGTGCGCCCGCAGTCTGCTCTTCCATGCGTTGCGGCCGTAGACCGAGAAGATTGGGTCCGACGGATCGTCCCTTTTGGCGGCGCGGGCGGCGAGTGCGCTCAATTCCTCGGGCAGCTCTAGCACCGGGATCTGCGCGTCCAGTCGCGGGTTGAAGAAGTACGGCACCGAAATGCGCTCCTCGGCAGGGTCGCCCAGGTGCACCCGGTGCTCGGTGGCCCGCAGGTAACCGCCCGTCGCCACCTCGAGCAACTCGCCGATGTTGACGATGAACGCGCCCTGCACCGGCGGCACGTCGACCCAGTCGCCGCCCCGGGCGGGGCGCACCTGCAGGCCGCGGCTGCCCGGCTCCGCCAGCAGCAGCGTGAGCACCCCGGCGTCGCGGTGCGCGCCCACGCCCTGGGGGCTGGCCGCGCGGGCGGGGTAGCGGATGATCTTGATCAGCGTGGCCGGCGCGTCGGCGAACGCGGCGTCGAACGCGTTCGGCGCGCTGCCCAGCGACGCCGCCCAGTGCCGCAGCAAGGTCCGGGCCACCGCGGAAAGCGCCGCGTCCCACTCGCCGACGATGCCGGGCAACTCGGGCACGGCCTCGGGCCACTGGTTCGGGCCCTGCAGCCACAGGTAGTCCGGCTTGCCGGGGCCGCCGATCGGGGGGCGTTCCGGGCCGAGGTCGATCTGCTCGCGCCAGTCCACCCGGCCTCCGGTGAGCTCGCCGCCCAGCCGGGTGTAGCCGCGGAAATGCGGGCTGCGCACCATGGCGATCGCGTCCTTGTCGGCTTCCGGCAGCGCGAACAACCGGCGCGCCGCGGCGAGCAGTCGGGTGGCGAGTTCGCCGGGCACCTCGTGGCCGATCAGGTAGAAGAATCCGACCTCGTGGGCGGCCTGGCGCAGCCCCTTCCGCAGGGCTTCGGGGGCGGCCCGAAGGTCCACCACGGGCAACGCTGTGACGCGCCTCACGTCCGTCATGGCCACATCATCTCCGCAGGTCGGGCGCGTAAAGGCGGACTTCCCAACCGGTTGGTTAGTTAGACGGTGGAATCTAGCTCACACTCGCTTGCTTCGGCGACAATAACGGTTATATTTTAGGGCAGTTACTGGTGGGTAACTTAGACCTAGTACCCAACCACAAGTGGCATTCTCAACGAGGAGGAACGTAGTGAGCCACTACAAGAGCAACGTCCGTGACCAGGTATTCAACCTGTTCGAAGTCTTCGGCGTTGACAAGGCCTTAGGCCAAGGCGAGTACAGCGACCTCGACGTCGACACCGCCCAGGAAATGCTGTCCGAAATCAGCCGTCTGGCCGAGGGACCGGTCGCGGAGTCGTTCGTCGAGGGCGACCGCAACCCGCCGGTCTTCGACCCCGAGACCCACTCGGTGACCCTGCCGGAATCCTTCAAGGAGTCCGTCCGCGCCGTCACCGAGGCCGGTTGGGACAAGGCCGGCATCGACGAGGCGCTCGGCGGCATGCCGATGCCCAAGGCGCTCCTGTGGGCGCTGCACGAGCACATCCTGGGCGCCAACCCCGCCGTGTGGATGTACGGCGGCGGCGCCGGGTTCGCCAACATCCTCTACCACCTCGGCACCGAGGAGCAGAAGAAGTGGGCCGTGACGGCAGCCGAGCGCGGCTGGGGTTCGACCATGGTGCTGACCGAGCCGGACGCCGGTTCGGACGTGGGCGCCGGGCGCACCAAGGCGGTCCAGCAGGAGGACGGGTCCTGGCACATCGACGGTGTGAAGCGCTTCATCACCTCGGGTGATTCCGGCGACCTGTTCGAGAACATCTTCCACCTGGTGCTGGCCCGCCCCGAGGGCGCCGGCCCGGGCACCAAGGGGCTGTCGCTGTTCTTCGTGCCCAAGTTCCTGTTCGACTTCGAGACCGGCGAGCTGGGCGAGCGCAACGGCGTGTTCGTCACCAACGTCGAGCACAAGATGGGCCTCAAGGTCTCCGCGACCTGCGAGCTCTCGCTCGGCCAGCACGGCGTGCCCGCCAAGGGCTGGCTGGTCGGCGAGGTGCACAACGGCATCGCGCAGATGTTCGAGGTCATCGAGCAGGCCCGCATGATGGTCGGCACCAAGGCGATCGCCACCCTGTCGACCGGCTACCTGAACGCGCTCGAGTACGCCAAGTCCCGCGTGCAGGGCGCCGACATGACCCAGATGACCGACAAGACCGCGCCGCGGGTGACGATCACGCACCACCCGGACGTGCGCCGCTCGCTGATGACCCAGAAGGCCTACGCCGAGGGTCTGCGCGCGCTGTACCTGTTCACCGCGACCTACCAGGACGCGGCGGTCGCCGAGGCGCTGCACGGTGTGGACGCCGAGCTGGCGGTGAAGGTCAACGACCTGATGCTGCCGGTGGTCAAGGGCGTGGGCTCCGAGCAGGCGTACGCCAAGCTCACCGAGAGCCTGCAGACCTTCGGTGGGTCCGGCTTCCTGCAGGACTACCCGATCGAGCAGTACATCCGTGACGCCAAGATCGACTCGCTCTACGAGGGCACCACGGCCATCCAGGCGCAGGACTTCTTCTTCCGCAAGATCGTCCGCGACAAGGGTGTGGCGTTGGCCCACGTGTCCGGGGAGATCCAGAAGTTCGTCGACAGCGAGTCCGGCAACGGCCGGCTCAAGACCGAGCGCGAGCTGCTCGGCAAGGCGCTGACCGACGTGCAGGCCATGGCGGCCACCCTGACCGGCTACCTGATGGCCGCGCAGGAGGACGTCACCAGCCTCTACAAGGTGGGCCTGGGCTCGGTGCGCTTCCTGATGAGCGTCGGCGACCTCGTCATCGGCTGGTTGCTGCAGCGTCAGGCCGCGGTCGCGGTGGCGGCGCTGGACGCCGGCGCCAGCGGCGCCGAGCGGTCCTTCTACGAGGGCAAGATCGCGGTGGCATCGTTCTTCGCGAAGAACTTCCTGCCCCTGCTGGCCAGCACCCGCGAGGTCATCGAGACGCTGGACAACGACATCATGGAGCTCGACGAGGCGGCGTTCTAGGCCGTCTGGGTCCGCCCAGCTGAATTACCAAGGTCCCCCGCTTCCACGTTGAAGCGGGGGACCTTGTGTCTGTGGCCCGAGCGAGCAAAAAAGACCGCCGCTGGATCCCCTCACTCCAGCGGCGGCCCTTTTCGCCCCCCGTCGCTGACCGGCGGTCGATTTAGGGGACGCCCCGTATTGCCGTCGGGGTCGGGGGGTCAGACCACAACACGGGGCTATCCGGACGGTCGAATACCCGCGTGCCCGGGTTCGTAACCGAGTGTGACCGAATTCATTCGCGCCCGATGGTCGAGGCGGCCGGTCAGGCCTCCAGGATCGCCGCGACGCCCTGGCCGCCGGCCGCGCAGATGGAGATCAGCGCCCGAAGGGTGCCGCCGCCCTTCTGCTCGGCTTTCTTCTCGGCCAGCTGCTTGGCGGCCTGCGCCAGGATCCGACCGCCGGTGGCCGCGAAGGGATGGCCGGCGGCCAACGACGACCCGTTGACGTTGAGCTTGGACCGGTCGATCGACCCGAGCGCGGCGTCGAGCCCCAGCCGCTCCTTGCAGTACTCCTCGGATTCCCACGCCTGCAGGTGCGCGAGCACCACCGACGCGAACGCCTCGTGGATCTCGTAGAAATCGAAGTCCTGCAGGCTGAGCCCGTTTCTGGCCAGCAGGCGGGGCACCGCGTACGTCGGCGCCATCAGCAGCCCGTCGCGCCCGTTGACGTAGTCCACGGCGGCGGTCTCGGCGTCCACCAGGTAGGCCAGCGGCGTCAGCGAGTGCGCGGCCGCCCAGTCCTCGCTGGCCAGCAGCGCGACCGACGCGCCGTCCGTCAGGGGGGTGGAGTTGCCGGCCGTCATCGTCGCGTCGCCGTTCTTCACCCCGAAGACGGGACGCAGCGTCGCGAGCTTTTCGGTGCTGGCGTTGGCCCGCAGGTTGTCGTCGCGGTAGAGCCCGAGGAACGGGGTGACGAGGTCGTCGAAGAAGCCCCGGTCGTAGGCGGCGGCCATGTTGCGGTGGCTGGCCACGGCCAGCGCGTCCTGGTCGACGCGCTTGATGCCCATCTGCTTGGTGGTGATGGCGGCGTGCTCGCCCATCGACAAGCCGGTGCGCGGCTCGCTGTTGGCCGGGATCTCGATCCCCAGGGTGGCGGGCAGCGTGCCCACCAGCTTGAGCCGTTGCAGGTTCGACTTGGACCTGCGCAGCTTGAGCAGCTGGCGGCGCAGGTTGTCGCCCAGGCCGATCGGCGGGTCGGAGGTGGTGTCCACCCCACCGGCCGCGGCCACCTCATAGCGACCGGAGGCGACGCCGTCGGCCGCGGCGATCGCGGCCTGCAGCCCCGTCCCGCACGCCTGCTGGACGTCGAACGCGGGCGTGTACGACGACAGCTCGGAGCCCAGCACGCATTCGCGGGTCAGGTTGAAGTCGCGGCTGTGCTTGAGCACGGCGCCGCCGACGACGACGCCCAGCCGCTCGCCGGCCAGCCCGAACCGGTCCACCAGCCCGTCCAGGGCCGCGGTGAACATGTCCTGGTTGGACGCCTCGGCGTATGCGCCGTCCGATCGCGCGAACGGGATGCGATTGCCGCCCAGTACCGCGACTGGTCGCCTGGTGTTAGAACTCGCTTGGGCCACTTTTCTCTCCGTGCATCTCCGGGTACATCACTTTTGAACCGGCCGTTGTTCGCCATAGTACCCACTGTTCTTACTCTGAAGTAAGTTCGTCTCGATACCGTTGGTGGTTAACGGGCACGACACGCCCGAACACATGGAAGGCAGCTCAGTGGCTCCAAAAGGCTCGTCCGATCTGTTCTCGCAGGTGGTCAACTCCGGCCCCGGATCGTTTCTGGCAAAGCAACTCGGCATTCCGCAGCCGGAGACGCTGCGCCGGTACCAGCCCGGCGAACCGCCGCTGCCGGGGTCGCTGCTGATCGGCGGTGAGGGCCGGGTGGTCGAGCCGCTGCGCGCCGCCCTGGATTCCGACTACGACGTGGTGGGCGCCAACCTGGGCGGCCGCTGGGCCGACAAGTTCGGCGGGCTGGTGTTCGACGCCACCGGCATCACGACGCCGGCCGGGCTCAAGGGCCTCTACGAGTTCTTCACCCCGGTGCTGCGCAACCTGGGCCACAACGCGCGCGTCGTGGTCGTCGGCACCACACCCGACGCCGCCGGCAGCACCGACGAGCGCATCGCGCAGCGCGCCCTCGAGGGCTTCACCCGCTCGCTCGGCAAGGAGCTGCGCAACGGGTCGACCGCGCAGCTGGTGTATGTGTCGCCGCAGGCGAAACCCGCCGCGACCGGCCTGGAATCCACGATGCGATTCCTCCTGTCCGGCAAGTCCGCCTACGTCGACGGCCAGGTCTTCTACGTCGGCGAGGCCGACTCCACGTCGATCGCGACGACGCGGGCGCCGTCGCGGGCGAACACCTCGGCGATGCAGGCGCCGATGCCGCGGGCGGCGCCGGTCACGATCGCGACCTTGCCGTCCAGCGGCCGTTCCCAGTCGGCCGGCGGGGTGGAGTCGGCCTCGCCGACGTAGAAGACCTGGCCGTCGACGTAGGCGGACTTGCCGGACAGGAGGAATCGCATCGT
>NZ_LZKE01000182.1:0-15858 GCF_001672675.1 Mycobacterium sp. E2327 | reverse complement strand
CCGCCGACCGGCTTCGCGTCGACCTTGACCCGAATCACCCGCCATCCGGTCAACACGACGGCCAGGGCGAGCCCGATCATCACCCCGTGCAGCAGGTTGAGGAAGACGACGCTGACCGCGGTCACGACGTACACGGCGAGATCCCCGTGCTTCATTGCCGTTTCGATGTGTGCCGGCTTCAACAGCTGAATACCGATGACGATCAGCAGGCCCGCCAGCGCCGCCGTCGGGATCTGCTCGACCAACTCCGCGAACGGAACCGTGAACAGCAGGATCCACACGCCGTGCATGATCGAGGAGGCGCGAGATTTCGCGCCCGCATTGACATTGGTTGAGCTGCGGACGATTACACCGGTTACCGGAAGCCCGCCGATGGTCCCGGACAGGAAGTTAGCGGTGCCCTGGCCGATCAACTCGCGGTCGAAGTCGGTGCGCGGGCCGTTGTGCATTCTGTCCACCGAAACCGCCGACAGCAGGCTTTCGACGCTGGCGATCAGCGTGACGGTGATGACGCCGATGGCCACGGCGCCCCAGTTGCCGTGCGGAATGTCGGGCAGTCGCAGCGCATTCAGGGGCGACTCGTCGATCTCGATCCGTCGCACGTGGAACGGCAGGACCAGCGAGACGACCGTCACCGCAACGATGGCCACCAGGGGTCCCGGCACGAAGCGCAGCCGAGCCGGCACCCAGCGCCAGGCGATCAAGATGACGATCACCAGCGCGCCCAGCAGCGCCCCGGGCCGATGCGCATCGATGATCTGGCCCGGCAGGCCGATCAGGTTGTGCCAGGCCGTGCTTTTGGATTTTCCGCCCAGCAAGACGTGCGCCTGCTGCAGCGCAATGGTGATCCCGATTCCGGCCAGCATGGCGTGCACGACGACCGGTGAGATCGCCAGCGCGGCGCGCGCAACACGACTGAGCCCCAACAGAATCTGGAGCACGCCCGCGGCGGCAGTGATCAGACACGTTACGCCCCAACCGAAGTCGGAGATAAGGCCCGCGACCACCACCGTCAGGCCGGCGGCGGGACCGCTCACCTGCAGCGGCGATCCGCCGAGGGACCCGACAATGATTCCCCCCACGATCGCGGCGATCAGCCCCGCCAGCACCGGAGCGTTCGAGGCGATCGCGATCCCCAGCGACAACGGCAGTGCGACCAGGAAAACCACCAGGGACGAGGGCAGGTCGTGTCGGAGGATGGATCGTATGCGTTCCATTTGAATGTCTTGCATCGGTCGCTTTCCACTCGTTGGGTGTAAGCGGGGAATGTTCCGAGCCCCGTAACTGCACTTGGCTACGTCGGCGTAGCTTGTTGGCGCACAGGCGATTACAACTGCGCGATCCGGCCGTCAGGGCCTGGCTGCCTCGTTAGACGGTATTGGCGCGACGAAGCGCGGGTCAAGCCGCCCGCGCGGGCGCATATGGAATGCAAATAATTTCGTTACGAGTTGTTTGGTTGACGAATCAGAAGCCCGACCCGTGGACTTCGTGCCCCGGAACCTCGACCATCAGGCCGCGGTAAGCCTGCTCGACGGTCGAGCCGTGGTTGATCACCGCGTCGACCTCGCGGGCGATGGGCATGTTCAGGCCAAACTCATTGGCGAACTCGGTGATCACGCTGGCGGCCTTGACGCCCTCGGCGACCTGGTTCATCGAGGCGATGATCTCGTCGATCGGCTTGCCGGCGCCGAGCTGCTCGCCCACGTGGCGATTGCGGCTGCGC
This sequence comes from Mycobacterium sp. E2327, assembly GCF_001672675.1. Lineage (NCBI taxonomy): Bacteria > Bacillati > Actinomycetota > Actinomycetes > Mycobacteriales > Mycobacteriaceae > Mycobacterium > Mycobacterium sp. E2327. The sequence continues at coordinate 14,135 of NZ_LZKE01000182.1, read as the reverse complement.
TGGCTCGTGCAGGTCACGATCAGGTCACCGAGCCCCGCCAGCCCCGGGAAGGTGTCGGGATTGCCACCCATCGCCACCCCGAGCTTCGTCATCTCGCGCAGCGCACGCGCGATCACCAGCGCGCGGGTGTTCTCCCCGATCCCCAGCGAATAGCCCATCCCGACGGCGATGGCGTAGACGTTCTTCAGCGCACCAGCCAACTCGACGCCGATGACGTCGTCGGTGGTGTACACGCGGAACCGCCGGGTGCGGAACAGGCCCGACAGCCGGGTCGCAAGGTGTTGGTCGGGCATCGCAAGCACCGCGGCGGCGGCGTAGCCCTCGCCCACCTCGCGCGCGATGTTCGGCCCGGCGAGGATTCCTGCCGGGTGGCCGGGCAGCACCTCCTCGATGATCTGCGACATCCGCATGTTGGTGCCCTGCTCGAGCCCCTTGACCAGCGACACGACCGGCACCCAGGGCCGCAGCTCCTTGGCCAGTTCGGTGAGGACCCCCCGGAAGCCATGCGAGGGCACGCCCATGACGACGACGTCGGCGCAGCTGGCGGCCTCGGCAAAGTCGCTGGTCGCGCGCAGCGTGGAGCTCAGTTCGACGCCCTCGCCGAGGTAGCGCGTGTTGCGATGGTTGTCGTTGATGTCGTTGGCGGTTTCCTCCGAACGCACCCATTGCAGCGTTGGCCCGCGGCGCGCGCAGATCGATGCGACGGTGGTCCCCCATGATCCGCCACCCAGAACGACAACGTTGGGTTCACGCATAGCCATGGCGATCACAGTATTGCCGCCATCGGAGATTTAGAAGCAGTTCACCAACTGTGCGTTTCTCGGAACCAAGGACCCGACGGCAGGGGACTTCCGCCCCTACTTCTGCCGCCCGGCATGCCCGATCGTCAAGGGACAGGTTCATACGAGGAGGATGCATGTCCGGACGCGCTCGTTGCGGCCGCGTGTCCGCATTGCTGTCGGCGGCCGCCCTTGCCGTGTTGGTCGGCTCGCCCGGGATCGCGGCGGCCGACGACGGCCGTCCGCGCGTCAACCCGGAGGAACGGGCGGCGGCCATGATCCGGCCGGCGGTGATGTACCTCGCGGGCCAGAGCTACGGCGCGGTCCGGCTGCCCGACGGCCAGATCCTGTCTCAGTTCGGCCCCGGTACCACCATGCCGTTCATCGCGATCTGGAGCTGCACCGGCTTCGTCGTCAACCCCGACGGCTGGGTGGCCACGGCCGGACATTGCGTCGATTCCGAGAGCGCCAAGCTGCTCATCCTCAAGCGCGCGGCCAAGGAATACGTCACCCAGTTCCCCGACGCGCCCGAATCGCGGGATCCCGCCACAACCCTGGACTGGCTGCGCAAGAACGCGCGGGTCGAAGGGGACAACCCCGACCGGGGCCCCGAAATCAGCCTCGCGTTGTCGTACGGCACCGGAACCAAGATCGCCGGCAAGCTCGCGGCCAGCGTGGTGGATTTCCGGCCGCTCGGCAAGGGCGACGTCGCCCTACTCAAGGTGGACAAGCACAACATGCCGTCGTCCGAGCTCGCCACCGACGCCGACGTCAGCATCGGCACATCGGTTCTGGCGGTGGGCTATTCGCAGAGCACCGAGAACGTCACCGGTCCCTCGCTGGACCCGACGAACAAGAGCGGCAAGGTCAGCAAGAAGTCGACCATGGGTTCGGCCGCCGAGTATGAGATCGATGCCGCGGTCTCGGAGGGCATGAGCGGTGGCCCGACCGTCGACCTCAACGGCAAGGTGATCGGCATCAACAGCTTCGCCCCCGTTGGCGAACCGCAGGCGTTCAACTTCGTCGCGCCGGCCGACGGCCTCGCCGCGGTGATGGCGAGCAAGGGTGTCAAGGCCTCGCTGGGGCCCGCCGACGCCTATTACCGCAAGGGCCTCAAGCATTATTACGCGGGCCAATACACCGAGGCGATCGACGACTTCGACCAGACGCTGTCGATGTCACCCGACTATCCCGGGCTGGCCGATCTCCGCACCAGCGCGGCCAACCTGCGCGAGCAGCACGGTGACTTCTCGGTGCTCAGCGGCGCAAACCTGTTGTGGTACATCGTCGGTGGCGTCGCGCTGGTGCTTGCCGCGGGCGCGGGATTTACGTTCCTGGTGGTGCGAAGGCGCCGGCCGCTGCTACACCCGGTCAGGATCTCGGGTTTCCGGCCGTTTACGCGCAAGCCCCCGGAACCGCCGACAGAGACCGAACCGCACTTCTGCTCGAGTTGCGGGGCCGAACACCACCCCGCCGAAACGTTCTGCCCCAATTGCGGGACGCGAATTCAACCCGCGAGCGACGCCCGGTCGGCCGCGCGGCCGAACACCATCGACTCCTCGATGCGGTCGAAGCGGTAGTCGAGGGCGTCGGCGAAGTAGTTCTGCCGCACATTCCACGGCCGACGGGTGCCCGACTTGGGCAGCGCATGACCCGACCGCTTCACGTAGTTGGCCTTGATGTCCCAGGACGGCTTGACGTCCATCGGCTCGTTGCCGCGGTGCGGGTAGGCGTGCGTGTAGCCGTGGGAAGCCATGTGCGCCATCAGCTTTGCCGTCGCGCGGGCGGTGATATCGGCGCGCAGCGTCCACGACGCCTTGGTGTAACCCACGCACCAGAACAGGTTGGGCACGTCTTCCAGCATGTGCGCCTTGTAGACGAAGCGGTCGCGGTGATCGACCGGTTCGCCATCGAGGCTGATGGCGGCCCCGCCCAGCGCCTGCAGCTGCAGGCCGGTCGCTGTGACGATGATGTCGGCGTCGAGGTGTGCACCGGATTCGAGCACGATCCCGGTGGCATCGAAGTGATCGATGCGGTCGGTGACCACCTCGGCGCGGCCGGCTTTGATCGCGTTGTAGAAGTCGGCGTCGGGAATCAGGCACATCCGCTGGTCCCACGGGTTGTACCGCGGCTTGAAATGGACGTCGACCGCGTAGCCGGGGGGCAGCTTGCTGATCGCCCGGCGCCGCAGCAGCCACCGCACGAAACCCGGTGCCTTGCTGGACAACAACACGAACACCGCCTCCATCAGCGCGGTGTGAATCCGGAGCACCAGGTGAGAGACCTTGCGCGGCAACAGCTTACGAGCGACGGGGGCGACCTTGCCGTACTTGGACGCCGAGACCAGATACGTCGGCGATCGCTGCAGCATGGTCACTTTTCCCGCGCGCTCGGCAATCGACGGGATCAGCGTGACGGCGGTCGCCCCGCTCCCGATGACCACGACCTTCTTGCCGCTGTAGTCCAAGTCCTCGGGCCAGCGCTGGGGATGCGCGACGGTGCCACCAAAGTGCTCAATGCCGGGGAACTCGGGCATGTAGCCCTCGTCGTAGTTGTAGTAGCCGCTGGCGAAGAACACGAAGCGGCTTCGCAGGCTCTTGCTGGCCCCGTCTTGTTCGACCGTCACCGTCCACATGTCGATGGACGAGTCCCAATCCGCCGCGCGCACACGGCTGTTGAAGCGGATGTGGCGGTCGATGCCGTACTTGCGCGCGGTCGCGCTCAGATACTCGCGGATGTGGCCGCCGTCGGCGATCCCCTCCTTCCGGTTCCACGGTTCGAACGGAAACGCCAGGGTGAACATGCTGCTGTCGGAGCGAACGCCGGGGTAGCGGAACAGGTCCCAGGTGCCGCCGATCTGCGCCCGGCGCTCCAGGATGGTGTAGGTCGCGTCCGGGTTGCGCTCGGTGATCCGGTAGGCCGCGTCGATGCCGGAGATGCCCGCGCCGACGATGATGACGTCGAACTGGTCCACCTGCTGCGGAGTCACCGTCATTGTGGACCTCGCTTGGAAAGCCAACGCCGCGAGCCTAACCGCGCTGCGAAAAATGGCGCGAAATTTCGCAGTGGCGTTAGGCTCGCGGATCCGATGGGGGCGTGCATACCTATCGATAGTTGACGAACTGCAGCGCCACGTCCAGATCGGCTTGCTTGAGCAGCGCGATAACGGCCTGCAGATCGTCGCGCTTCTTGCTGCTGACGCGGACCTCGTCGCCCTGGATCTGCGTCTTGACGTTCTTGGGGCCCTCGTCGCGGATCAGCTTGGTGATCTTCTTGGCGTTCTCGCTGCTGATGCCCTGCTTGAGGGTCCCGCTGACCTTGTACGTCTTGCCGGAGGCCTGCGGCTCGCCCGCGTCGAAGGCCTTCATCGAGATATCGCGGCGGATCAACTTCTCCTTGAAGACGTCGACGGCGGCCTTGACCCGCTCCTCGGTGGACGACGTCAGCTCGATGGCCTCGTCACCCTTCCACTCGATCTTGGTGTCGGTGCCGCGGAAGTCGAAACGGGTGGCCAGCTCCTTGGCGGCCTGGTTGAGCGCGTTGTCGACCTCCTGCCGATCGACCTTGCTGACGATGTCGAACGATGAGTCCGCCATTCGATCCGTCCTTCCTCGGGTGATAGCCGTTTGTGCCTTGTCTACCCGTTCGTTGTAACCTGTCTGGCGGCAGGTTGCCCGAGCGGCCAATGGGAGCGGACTGTAAATCCGTCGGCTTACGCCTACACAGGTTCGAATCCTGTACCTGCCACCAAGGTCAGGGCCTACTTGCGCGGCCGCGGGGCGACGTTCACAACCCTCCGTCAATCCCGGTGAAGGCGGCTGCGTACCGGGAGTGGAGAACAGCGGTCTCGGCGCAACCTGCGAAGCCCCGGCTAACTCGACGCGTTTCATTGCGCTGAGCAACGGCGAGCCGACTGGAGGTCGCCACCATCGGATTAGTGCATGCGCGCGCTGCCACCGAGGCCGATCTCGAGGACGCTGCCGGTGATTACTCCGGGATCGGTGACCAGGTACACGACCCCGCGGCTCACGTCCTCGGGTTGCAGCCACGGCTGAGGTATCGGGTTGGCCCTCATCATCCGGCGCACCAAATCGTCCGGAACCTCGTCACTTTCGGAGGGCTGAACCATCGGTGTCTGGGTTGTCGTCGGGCACACCACGTTCACCGTCACACCCTCTTTGGCGACCTCGAGGGCGACGGATTTGGCCAGGCCGATGATGCCCCACTTGGTGGCGTTGTATGCCGCCAACTCGGGGATGCCCATCCTGCCTCCCATCGAGGACGTCACCACGATCCTGCCGAAGCGCTGCTGTCGCATCACCGGGATGGCCGCGCGCAGCGTGTGAAATACACCGGTCAGGTTGGTGTCGAGCAGCTGTTGCCAGACCTGGTCGCTCACCTGCTCCAGGGGACCGGTGCTGACGATGCCGGCGTTCGCCACCACAATGTGCAGGCCACCCATGTCTGTCACCGTCTGCCGCACCGCGGCGTCGACCTGTGCCGAGTCGCGCACGTCGAGAGCTATTGGGAGGCAACGCTTGCCGAGCTCTTCGACTCGCTTGGCCGTGTCTCGCAGGTCGTCCTCGGTGCCGAGGGGGTAGGTCAGGTCCACCATCGGCCCGGGCGCATCGGCGGCGACGATGTCCGCGCCTTCGGCCGCCAGTGCCAGGGCGTGCGCGCGCCCCTGTCCCCTTGCCGCTCCCGTGATCAGCGCCACGCGCCCGTCCAATGCACCCATAGCGGGCAACGGTAACCGCAAACCGGGAGCGTTGACACCGGCTGGTTAGGTAAGGCTAAGTTGGATGGGTCTGTCGCTGCCGCCGCACGAAGGAGCTAGCCGAGGGTGACCGAAACAACCACACCGGTGGCCGACGCGTCGGACCAGCCGCCCGGATCGGTTTCGCGCCGCGGCCGGTGGCTGCGCTGGGGACTGCTGACGGTGTGGGGCCCGGGCCTGGTCGTGATGCTGGCCGACACCGACGCGGGGTCGCTGATCACCGCGTCGCAGTCCGGCGCCCAATGGGGCTATCGGATGGTGCTGCCGCAGCTGATCCTGATGCCGATCCTCTACGTCGTGCAGGAAATGACGGTGCGGCTGGGCATCGTCACCAAAAAGGGGCACGGCGCGCTGATCCGGGAACGGTTCGGCCGCTTCTGGGCGTGGATTTCGGCGTTCACGCTGTTCGCGTCGGCGATCGGGGCGCTGCTCACCGAGTTCGCGGGCGTCGCCGGGGTCGGAGAGCTGTTCGGCGTCTCGCGCTGGGTGAGCATCCCGATCGCGACCGCCGCGCTGCTGGCCTTGGCGCTGACCGGCAGCTACCGGCGCGTGGAACGCATCGGCCTCATCATCGGCTCGGCCGAACTGGCGTTCCTGGTCGCCATGGTGATGTCGCGGCCCGAGCCCAAAGCCTTTGTGGAGGGCCTGAAGTCGATGCCGCTGGGCAACTCGTCGTATCTGCTGCTGATCGCCGCCAACGTCGGGGCCGTGATCATGCCCTGGATGGTGTTCTACCAGCAGGGCGCGGTCGTCGATAAGCACCTGTCGGTGGCTACGATCCGCCAGGCGCGCCACGACACTGCCGCCGGCGCCGTGCTGACCCAGCTCATCATGATCTCGGTGGTCGTCACGGTGGCCTCGACGATCGGGGCCCACGGCGGCGAGACCGCGCTGAACACAGTCGGCGACATCGCCAACGCGCTCACGCCGTACCTGGGCCGCGTCGGCGGCACGGTCCTGTTCGGGCTGGGCATGCTGGGCGCGGCGCTGGTCGCCGCGATCGTCGCGTCCCTCGCCGGCGCATGGGGGCTGTCCGAGGTCTTCGGCTGGAAGCACACCCTCAACCAGCGGCCCAACCGCGCGACCGCGAAGTTCTACATCACGTACGGCCTCGCGCACGTGATCGGCGCCGCGCTCGTGCTGGCCAGTGTCGACCTGGTCAACCTCGCCGTCGACGTCGAGGTGATGAACGCCCTGCTCCTGCCCATCGTGTTGGGCCTGTTGCTGGCCCTGGAATCCCGTGCGCTGCCCGAGGAGTGGCGCATGCGCGGTCCCCGCAAATACATCGCCTGGGCCCTGTGCCTGGTCGTTATGGGCTTCGGGCTCTACATGGTCCCGCAGGCCCTCGGCTTCACCTAGCCGGTGTGCGCCGGGTAGGCGTGCACGAGCGCGCTGTCCAGCCGGGGCACGGCATGGGTGAGCTGGTGTTCGGCGTCGTGCGCGATGCGGTGGGCGTCCTCGAGGCTGGTGGTGGGATCGATGTCCAGCTCGGCGTCGGCGTGCAGGCGGTGCCCGATCCAGCGCATCCGGACCCTGCGCACGCTGCGGACGCCGGGGCGCGCGGCCAGCGTGGCTTCGGCGGTGTCGATGAGCTCGGGGTCGACGGCGTCCATCAGCCGGCGGAAGATGTCGCGCACGGCGCCGCGCAGCACGGCCAGGATCGCCACCGTGATGACCAGGCCGACGATCGGGTCGGCCAGCGGGTAGCCGAGGGCGACGCCGCCGGCGCCGAAAAGCACGGCGAGCGAGGTGAATCCGTCGGTGCGGGCGTGCAGGCCGTCGGCGACCAGGGCGGCCGACCCGATCCGGCGCCCGATCCGGATCCGGTACAGGGCGACGACTTCGTTGCCGAAGAAGCCGATCACGCCGGCGGCCGCGACCCAGCCGACGTGCTCGATCGCGACGGGGTGGATCAAACGCAGGATGGCTTCGTAGCCGGCGATGATCGCCGAGAGCGTGATCATGCCGATGACGAACAAGCCGGCGATGTCCTCAGCCCGGCCGTAGCCATAGGTATAGCGCCGCGTCGCCGGGCGGGTGCCCAACGCGAACGCGACCCACAGTGGGACCGCGGTCAGCGCGTCCGAGAAGTTGTGGATGGTGTCGGCGGCCAGCGCGATCGATCCGGAGACGACGGCGATGACCACCTGCACAATCGCGGTCGCGCCCAGCCCGACCAGGCTGACCTTGACCGCCCGGATGCCGATGGCGCTGGATTCCAGGGCGGTGTCGACGCTGTCGGCGGCGTCGTGGCTGTGCGGCATCAAGAGCTGCGCCACGACGCCCCTAATGCCGTGGGCGTGTTCGTGCCCATGGTCGTGGCCATGGCTATCTGCATGCATACGCAGATAATAAGTTATTGTGACGGCGATCGCGAACTCGAGTCTGCGGCAGCGCCGGGGCGAAAGCACGGGCCGATCGGTTTCGTTGTGCTGCTTGCAATTCGATGAGCCCGCCCGACTGCGGCGTCGACACGAGTAAGTCCTCGGCTGCCCTACAGGTGCGCCGCGAACATCAGCGCTGTGCCTGCCGCGGTGAACGCCTGGTATATCGGTTCCAATCGCGCGACCAACGTGGCACGCGGTTCGGGATGCGTTCGCCGCGAAGCGATGTAGCGGCAAGGCCAATACAGCGCCACAACCGCGAACCCGAAGGTGGCGATCAAATTCACCGGTCCGGCTACGCTCGAGGACAATTGTGGTGCCGACATCTCCAGTGCGGGACCGTTGATGTCCATCCCGGACGAATCCATGGCCATGGAATCCGGCATTGCGAGGTTTGGCTGGTGATCGCCGCTCATCCCCGCGTACATCCATGCCATCGCCGTCATCATCACGGCGTAGTAGGAGTTGGTCACTCGGTCGCGGGAAACTCGGCCGGCCAGACACGCAAACCACAAGGCCGCCAAGAGGAAGAAGGCAATCGGCCCGGCGCTCGGCAATTCCATTCCGGCGTGCCAGGCCATCAGGATCATCGCCGCCGACATGGCCAGGTGTAGAAGGTGGTTGACAGCGCTCGTCCACCGACCGCGTTGCGCGACAAGGGTATACGAGTACGTTGCGATGCTGACACCAAAGAGTGCGGTGACGATCCATCGCACGACGTCGCCCATCAGCATAAGAAAATAGCTGAGGCCCCGACGGGGTCGAGGCCTCAGCTAGGAGTGATCAGTCGTTGCAGGTGCAGTCCGGATGGCCGCACTGGCAGCCGGCCGATTGAGTGCACGCGGAGGTACCGCACGCACAGCCAGTTGATTTGCAGGCACAGTTTCCAGTTTCGTTCATGGCCGTGACGGTACCCCCGTAGGGTATCTGTGGTCAAGCGTCACGAGAACATGACCTGCGGGTGTCGCCCAGGTGTCGGCGCGCTAGGGTGTTCCGGCCGGCGTCAGCAGACAGGCCGGCAGGAAAGTTGAGCATTTATGACCGCAGCAGCGGATGCGCCGGCGCTGGAATCGCGGGTCGGCCACTACTACCAGATGGACGGCACCTACGTGGTCGGCCGCGAGAAGGTGCGCGAATACGCCCGCGCGGTGCAGGACTATCACCCGGCGCACTGGGATGTCGCCGCCGCCGCCGAGCTGGGCTACTCCGGGCTGGTGGCGCCCCTGACGTTCACGTCGGTCCCAGGCATGACCTGCAATCGCCGGATGTTCGAGTCGGTGGTTGTCGGTTACGACACCTACCTGCAGACCGAAGAAGTGTTCGAGCAGCACCGCCCGATAGTGGCCGGCGACGAGCTGCTCGTCGACGTCGAGCTGACGTCGGTGCGCCGGACCGCGGGCCGAGATTTCATCACCGTCACCAACACCTTCACCGACGCCGACGGCGAGCGGGTGCACACCCTGCACACCACCGTCGTCGGCATCACCGCCGAAGACGTCGATCCCGCGATCAAGCTGGCCGTGCCGAAAATAATGATGCACGACGTGGACATCGTCGCGATCGGTGAAGGCGGTGCCGGATACCAGAAGACGGTGCGCCCCGAGGGCGAGGTTCGGGTCGCGCAAGCTGGCGCCACCCGCACGCCGGGCACTCCGTCCTTCGAGGACGTGAAGGTCGGCGACGAGCTACCGACCCACCACACCCGACTGTCCCGCGGCGACCTGGTGAACTACGCCGGCGTGGCCGGCGACGCCAACCCGATCCACTGGGACGAGGGCATCGCCAAGCTGGCCGGCCTGCCCGACGTCATCGCGCACGGAATGCTCACCATGGGCCTGGGGGCGGGATTCGCCTCGGCGTGGACGGGCGATCCCGGCGCGGTCACCCGGTACGCGGTGCGGCTGTCCCAGCCCGCGGTCGTGTCGGCCGCCGAGGGCGCCGACATCGAGTTCACCGGGCGGATCAAGTCCCTGGACCCGGAGACCCGCAGCGGTGTCGTCGTGGTCGCGGCGAAGTCCGGTGGCCAGAAGATCTTCGGGATGGCGACGCTGAACGTCCGCTTTCGCTGACTCAGAACCAGGGACCGGGGAAGTGCCCGTCCTGGTCCTGCACCATCACGATGTCCTTGCAATCCCCGTTCAGGGCGGCGGCGTTCTCGCCGCGGCACACCAGCGTCCAGCCCGAGATCCGCGCGAACGGCCGGACCGACCACGTCGTCGCGACCGGATCGGCGGCGGGCAGGGCCAGGACGGCGTATGTGTTGCCGACGTTCGTGATGTAGAGGTGGTCTTGGAAGTACGCCAGTTTCGCGATCGACATCTTCTTCGCGTCATCGCGCGTCTTCAACAGATCCCAGTGCTGGGTGCGCAGGTTCCACACGCCGAACCCGAACTGTGAATTGTCGGATTTGAGGGCGTCGACGAATAATTTCCCGTCCGACAACGTGGCGGACAGCCCGCCGCCGGAAACCCGATCCGAATCGCCAACCTTGATAAGGGATTTCGCGTTCAGGTCGTAGAACATCGTCGACACCACCGGGGGGTTGTAGGAATCCCAGTGGGTGATCTTCACCAGTGCGTCCGGTCCGTCCGACAACTCGCCGTCGACGGTCCAGATGTCGTTGTCCTGATAGATCGCTTCCCCGCTCGGCCGGCGCAGCTCCGCTCCCGACGCCTTGGCCGCGTCGGTGTTGCGCTGGAACGACAGCACGTCCTGCCACACCCGGCCGGGCTGCGGGTCGTTCCACATCATCGACAGATCGGTCCCGGACAGGATGACGGTGCGCGGTGGTGATGCGGCGCTGTGCCCGTCGGTGAACGCGTTCACCCATGCCACACCGGTGGCGGTCGCCGCCAGACCCCACTCGTTCGCCGCCGTCAGTTTCAGGTCGGGCGTCGGCGGCGCCAGCTCCTTGGTCACCAGGGGCTGGCTCGTCTTGAGGTCGAAAGCGTAGGCCGTGGCCTTCGTGGCTTCGGGTTGCGGCCCCTGCTTGGTCGTCGTCACCACGTAAACGACCCTCATGTTGTCGGCCGTCCCCGTCAGCGCGCAGATACCGCCCGTCAGGGTCTCGCCGGCCGGGACCGTGGGGACGCCCGGCACGACGTACTGACCTGTCTTGGTGTCGAACACCTTGGGGCGAATGTCCTCGAGCGCCGACTTGCGCTCCACGAATTTCTCCGGGCACCCCACGTAGGCCGTCCCGCCGTAGCTTTTCCAGTCCCTTTCCAACGGGCCCGTCACCGGGGGCGGCGCGGGCGCCGCGTTGGCCGTGGTCGACGAGGTGGAGCTCGAGGTGGTCGGCGTGGCCGCGGGCGGGTCCGCCGTTGCCGAACAGGACGCGAGGACGGCGCAGCCGGCCGCCGCCATCAGGGCAAGCCTGTGTGCGGGCAGAGTCCGCCCCCGGATCCCACGCATCAACAAAACCCCCGTTAAGTTCCTGTAACCACCGAGCGTAAAGCCGGCCCGGACCGACCGCGAATTGTGCGCGGGCGTCTTGCTCACACGTGGTACACCAAAAGTCATGAGCAGCCTTGCCGACGAGACCCGCTGGATGGACGCCACGGACCAGGCGGAGCTGGTGGCAAAGGGCGAGGTCACGCCGGGTGAGCTGCTCGAGGCGGCGATCGAGCGCATCGAGCGGTCGAACCCGGCGCTGAACGCGGTCGTCATCGAGTGGTTCGATCACGCCCGGGCCGTGGCCGCCGGCCCCGACCTGCCCAAAGGCCCGTTTCGCGGCGTCCCGTTCCTGCTCAAGGACCTGTACACGAGCTTCGCCGGCCAGACCATGTCGAACGGCAACGTCGCGCTGAAAGAGGCGGCGAAGATCGACGCGGCCGATACGACGCTGGTCGCCCGGTTCAAGGCGGCCGGCCTGGTGATCGCCGGGCGGACGAACAGCCCCGAGATGGGCAGCCTGCCCACCACACAGCCGCTGGCCTGGGGAGCGACCCGCAATCCGTGGGCGCTCGACCGCACGCCGGGCGGCTCCAGCGGCGGCGCCGCGGCGGCGGTGGCCGTCGGGATGGTGCCGTTCGCCAACGCCTCCGACGGGGGCGGCAGCATCAGGATCCCGGCGTCGTGCTGCGGGCTGGTGGGTCTCAAGCCGAGCCAGGGACGGATCACGACGGGCCCCGTCCGCGCCGAGGCCGGCCTGGGCGTCGAGCTCTGCCTCAGCCGCACGGTGCGCGATACGGCGCGGTTGTTGGACGCGGTGCGCGGCCCCGGTGTCGGCGACTCCGTCATCGCCCCGCCGCCGCAGCGCCCCTACGCCGACGAAGTCGGCGCCGACCCCGGCCGGTTGCGCATCGGGCTGCTCGACGTGCACCCGCGCGGTGAATTCCTGCACGACGACTGCGTCTCGGCGGTGCGCGCCGCGGCGGCGATGCTGGAGGGCCTCGGCCACACCGTCGAGCCGGCCTGGCCGGCCTGCCTCGCCGACACCTCCTTGGTGACAAAGTTCATGGCGTTGTGGGCCACCCAGTTGGCGATGGCGGCGCGGGGGTTCGGCCAGACGCTCGGACGCGAGGTGACGGCCGATGACATCGAGCCGGTCAACTGGGTGCACGTCGAGCGCGCGCAGCGGTTGACCGCGATCGACTACGCCGTCGCCCAGGAGGCGGTATGGGCTTTCCGCAGGGCGCTGCAGCAGTGGTGGGCCGACGGCTGGGACCTCCTGCTCACGCCGACGGTGGCCGAACCGCCGCTGCCCCTATCGGAATTCGAGAATGATCCGGCGCACCCGACGGCGCCCATGCGCCGTGCCGGCCAGTTCGCGGTGTTCACGCCGCCGTTCAACATGAGTGGCCAGCCCGCCATCAGCCTGCCCCTGCACTGCAACGCCGAAGGTCTTCCGATCGGTGTCCAGCTCGCCGCCGCCTACGGCCGCGAGGATGTGCTCATTCGTGTTGCGGCGCAACTGGAATCGGCGCATCCCTGGGAGTCGATTCGTCCGCCGATTCCGTGACGGTCGCGAGCAGACGCAGAATCGCACCCCTGCGGGCGAAATCATGCGATTCTGCGTCTGCTCGCGCAGAGGCCGTCCCTACCTGTCGAACTCGATGGGCAGGCTGAGCGGGCCGCTCAGGCTTACCATGGGTTTCCACGGCACCGGCCCGGCTATGCGCGGGTTGAGCAGCCGGGCCGCGATCACGTTGAGTGCCTCGGCGATCTCGCGCCGGGCCAGGTTGGCGCCCAGGCAGTAGTGCGCACCGCCGCCGAACGTCAGGATCGGCGGCGCTCCCTGGCGGGTGATGTCGACGCGGTCCGGCTCGTCGTAGACCGCCGGATCGCGGTTGGCCGCAGCGGTATTCACCAGGACCATGGTGCCGGCGGGGAAGAGGTAGCCGTCCAGCTCCGCGTCCTGGGCCACCAGCCGGAGGGTTCCGCTCGCGATCGGTGAGTGGCGCATGGTCTCCTCCACCGCGGGCATCGCCAGTTCCGGGTTTCCCTTGAGCAGCGCCCACTGGTCCGGGTGTTCGCACAGGACGTGCACCGAGGCGGCCACCTGGTTGCGGGTGGTGTCCGTCCCCGCCAGCAGTAGGCCGCCGGCCAGCATGCGCAGTTCGGCCGCGTTGAGCCGGTCGCCGTCATCCTCGGCGCGAATGAGGTCGGACAGCAGGTCGTCGGTGAGGCTGTTCCGGCGCCGGGCGACCATGTCGTCGACGTAGTCGTCGAGCTCCCGCCACGCGCGCATCACGACCGGTTCGACTTCGCGAATATCGACGGTGAAGCTGAAGGCCTTGAAGACGTCGTCGGCCCACAACGAAAATTGTTGCCAGTCCTCGCGCGGCGCGCCGAGCAACGCGCAGATGATCGGGACGGGGTAAGGGCGGGCGAGGTCGGTGACCACGTCGCAGCGACCCGCGTCGATGATTTGGTCGACCAGCTCGTTCATCACCGCGGCCATGGTGTCGTGCAGGCGCAGCGTCGCGCGGGGCGTGAACGCCTTGGACGTCAGGCTGCGCAGCCGGTGGTGCTCGTCGCCCTCCAGGCACAGCAGGCTGTTGACCACCTTGTCCCACAACGGCCCCGAGGTGACGCCCTGGACGAGCAGGTTGATGCCGGGCGGGATCAGGAACCGCGGGTCCCGAAGGACGGACCGCACCAGGTGGTAGGACAGCACCTCGGGCCCGTGCGGCCCCAGCGCGACCGGCGCCTGCCACTGCGCGGCCTGCAGGCGGGGATAGACGTCGGCGG
>NZ_LZKE01000181.1:0-3254 GCF_001672675.1 Mycobacterium sp. E2327 | reverse complement strand
GCGGCACCGATGTGGTGGCGGCCGTGGTCGAGACCCATGGGCGGGCGAAAACCGCCGAGCTGCTTGACGGTATCGAGATCATCCCGCCGCGCTTTATCGAATACCGCGGCGGCACCTTCGCCGAACTCGATGTGCCCGCCGTGTTGGCTCGCCATCCCCAGGTGGTCCTGGTCGACGAACTCGCCCACACCAACACACCGGGGAGCAAGAACGAAAAGCGTTGGCAAGACGTCGAGGAACTGCTAGACGCCGGGATCACGGTGATCTCCACGGTCAACATCCAGCACCTGGAAAGCCTCAACGACGTCGTCGCACAGATCACCGGCATCGAGCAGCAGGAAACCATCCCGGATTCGATTGTGCGCCAGGCGTCGCAGGTCGAGCTCATCGACATCACTCCGGAAGCCCTGCGCCGCAGGCTATCCCATGGGAACGTCTACGCGCCGGCACGGATCGACGCGGCGCTGTCGAATTACTTCCGCGCCGGAAATCTCACCGCTCTGCGGGAATTGGCGTTGCTGTGGCTGGCCGACCAGGTGGACACCGCGCTGGCCAAGTACCGCGCGGAGAACAAGATCACCGACACGTGGGAGGCGCGCGAGCGGGTCGTGGTGGCGGTCACCGGCGGCCCGGAATCGGAGACGCTGGTGCGGCGGGCGTCGCGGATCGCGTCGAAGTCCAGCGCCGAACTGATGGTGGTGCACGTCATCCGCGGCGACGGGCTGGCCGGCGTGTCTGAGAGCAAGATGGGCAAGATCCGGGAGCTGGCGAACAGCCTGGACGCATCCCTACATACCGTGGTCGGTGACGACGTACCCACGGCGCTGCTCGATTTCGCCCGCGAGAACAACGCCACCCAGTTGGTCATCGGCACGTCGCGCAGGCCCCGGTGGGCCCGCATCTTCGAGGAGGGCATTGGCCCGACGATCGTCGAGCGGTCCGGGAAGATCGACGTGCACATCGTCACGCACGAGGAATCCACGCGCGGCCTTCACCTGGGCTCGCTCGTGCCCCGCGAGCGACGCGTCGCATCGTGGCTGGCGGCCGTCATTGTGCCGTCGGCCATCTGTGCGGTGTCGGTGACGGTGCTGGACCCCTATCTGAACAACGCCGGCGAGAGCGCGCTGTTCTTCGTCGGGGTGCTCCTGGTGGGGCTGTTGGGCGGCGTTGCCCCGGCGGCCGTTTCGGCGGTGCTGTCCGGATTGCTGCTGAACTACTACCTGATACCCCCGCGGCACAGCTTCACCATCGCCGAACCCAACAGTGCCATCACGGAATTGGTGCTGTTGATGATCGCGGTCGCCGTCGCGATCCTTGTCGACGGCGCTCGTCAACGCAGCCGTGAGGCCGGGCGCGCCTCCCAGGAGGCTGAACTGCTGACGTTGTTCGCCGGGTCGGTGCTGCGGGGCGCCGACCTCGAGACGCTGCTGGAGCGCGTGCGGGAGACCTATTCGCAGCGCGCGGTCAGCATGCTGCGGGAGCCCAGCGAGGAAGAGCGCGCAGCCGGCAAGAAGAGCTACATCGTCGCGTGTGTGGGCAAAGATCCCTGTGTGAGCGTCGATTCGGCCGACACCGCGATCGAGGTCGGCGACGACGAGTTCTGGATGTTGATGGCCGGCAAGAAGCTGTCCACCCGCGACCGCCGGGTGCTGAGCGCGGTGGCCAAGCAGGCCGCGGGGTTGATCAAGCAGCGCGAGTTGGCGGAAGAGGCCAGCCGGACCGAGGCGATCGTGCGGGCCGACGAGTTACGGCGTTCCCTGCTCTCGGCGGTGAGCCACGACCTGCGCACGCCGCTGGCGGCCGCCAAGGTCGCCGTGTCCAGCCTGCGGGCCGAGGACGTCGCCTTCTCCCCCGAAGACACGGCGGAATTGCTGGCCACCATCGAGGAGTCCATCGACCAGCTGACCGCGCTGGTGGGAAACCTGCTCGATTCCTCTCGGCTGGCCGCCGGGGTGATCCACCCGGACCTGCGCCGGGTGTATCTAGAGGAGGCGGTGCAACGCGCGCTGGTCAGTATCGGCAAGGGCGCCACCGGCTTTTACCGATCAGCGATCGACCGCGTCAAGGTCGACGTGGGCGACGCCGTGGTGATGGCCGACGCTGGGCTGCTGGAGCGGGTGCTTGCGAACCTGATCGACAACGCGCTGCGCTACGCGCCCAACTGCGTGGTTCGGGTCAACGCGGGCCGGGTGGGTGACCGGATCCTGATCAATGTCATCGACGAAGGACCCGGAATCCCGAAGGGCACCGAGGAAGAAATCTTCGAGGCGTTCCAGCGGCTGGGCGATCACGACAACACCACGGGCGTGGGGCTGGGAATGTCGGTGGCCCGCGGCTTCGTGGAGGCGATGGGCGGCACGATCTCGGCCGGTGATACCCCGGGCGGCGGCCTCACCGTCGTGGTGGATATGGCCGCGCCGCAAGAGTTCGGTGCGCTATGACCCGGGTGCTGGTGATCGACGACGAGCCGCACATCCTGCGTGCGCTGCGAATCAACCTGTCCGTGCGCGGTTACGAGGTGATCACCGCGTCGACCGGCGCGGGGGCGCTGCGCGCGGCCGCCGAGCACAAGCCCGACGTGGTGATCCTGGACCTCGGCCTGCCCGATATCTCCGGCATCGAGGTGCTTGGGGGCCTGCGGGGATGGCTCTCGGCGCCGGTGATCGTGTTGTCGGCGCGCACCGATTCGTCGGACAAGGTCGAGGCCCTCGACGCCGGCGCCGACGACTACGTGACGAAACCCTTTGGGATGGACGAGTTCCTGGCGCGGTTGCGCGCCGCGGTCCGCCGCAACGCGGCGGCGTCGGAGACCGATGAGCCCGTCATCGAAACCGACGCGTTCACCGTCGATCTGGCCGCCAAGAAGGTCACCAAGGACGGCGCCGAGGTGCATCTGACGCCGACCGAATGGGGCATGCTCGAGGTGCTGGTGCGCAATCGCGGCAAGCTGGTGGGCCGCGAGGAGTTGCTGAAGGAGGTATGGGGCCCGGCCTATGCCACCGAGACCCATTACCTGCGCGTGTATCTCGCGCAGCTGAGGCGCAAACTCGAGGACGACCCGTCGCATCCCAAGCACCTGCTGACCGAGTCTGGGATGGGCTACCGCTTCGAGGCGTGAGTGTGCGTCGACGGCGTCGCGTGTGTATCGGGGGCGGAATCTCGCGATTTCGCCGCCCTGGGCGCACACCGAAAGCCCCCAAGTCACAGCGATTCTTGGCTAAGTCACATACGCCACACTGGCATCTGGTCGGAGG
>NZ_LZKE01000180.1:0-27485 GCF_001672675.1 Mycobacterium sp. E2327 | reverse complement strand
AAGTCCTCCTGGGCCGCCAGCTCGGCGATCCGCTCCTCCAGCCGGTCGTAGCTGGCCTGCAAGCGGGCGGCGCGGCGCTTGTTGCGGGTCGTGCAATCGGCGCGAACCAGCTTGTGCAGCCGCGGCAGCAGCGGCCCCGCGTCGGTGACATAGCGGCGCACCGCCGAGTCGGTCCACTTGCCCTCGCCGTAGCCGTGGAACCGCAGGTGCAGAAACACCAGCTGTGAAACGTCGTCGACCATCTGCTTGGAATACTTCAACGCGCGCAACCGCTTTCGGGCCATCTTGGCGCCCACCACCTCGTGGTGGTGAAAACTCACTCCGCCGTTGGGCTCGTGCCGCCGCGCCGCCCGCTTGCAGGCCAGCTACGACCGGCTGGAGGAGCGGATCGCCGAGCTGGCGGCCCAGGAGGACTTGGCGCGGGTGCGCCCCGATCTGGACGGTAACGCGATCATGGAGCTGCTCGGGATCCCGGCCGGCCCGCAAGTCGGCGAGGCGTGGCGGTACCTGAAGGAGCTGCGCCTGGAACGCGGGCCGCTGACAACCGAGGAGGCGACCGCCGAGTTGCTGTCCTGGTGGCGGTCGCGCGGGAACGCCTGAAAGGACCGACTGCGGCCGCCGGGCATAAAATGCAACGCGGATGCCGGTCTTTGTCCTGATTAGGAGGCCATATGACCGAACGTACAGGCGCAGATTCCGACGATCATGCGAGTCCGCCTGCGGTTCCCGCCGGCCCGCCGGAGGCCGTAGCGAACGGGTCCGGGCCGGTGCCGTTGCGCCCACAGGACGACAAGCCCGACAACGGGGCTCCCGCGCCGGAGACGCCAAACGACGCCCCCTATCAGTGGCCGGACCAGCCCGCGTTCCGCCACGGCGGGCCGCTCGACGAGACTGCCACGCTGTTCGACCGCTCCAGGGCGCCAGGCCCGACACGTGGACGGGGCCGCGAATCCGGGCCTGCCCCAAGCAGACCCGACGCCGGCCAGTACGCGGGCCCGCGCCCCGACGGATGGGCCTTAACCCAGCAACAGCCGGCAGCGGGCGCCGCCTCGCCGCCGCGGCCGGATGTCCCCGCTGACCCCCCGGGCCCGGCGTGGCCGCAACCGCAGCAGCAGGCGACCGCGCCGCCGACGGGCAGCCCCGGCTGGGGTCAAGCCCAGCGTCCGCCGCCGCCGCCGTTGAATTATGTCGACAGCATCCGGCGCAGCGACCTCGTGCCGACCCGGCGCATCCCGCCCGGCCGCGGCTGGCGCAAGGCCGTTTACGTCGCCAGTTTCAAGCTGATCAATCTGGGCTGGTCGCCGGACGAGCGTTATCAGGCCGAACTCGAAGGCAAGATCCGGACCCTGTTGCGCGGCACCTACAAGATCGGCGTGCTGGGCAAGGGCGGGGTCGGCAAAAGCACCATCGCCGCCAGCGTCGGGTCGGTGTTCGCCGAGTTGCGCAACGACGACCGCGTGGTGGCGATCGACGCGGACACCTCGTACGGCAAGCTGGCCAGCCGGATCGACCCGTCGACGGCGAGCTCGTACTGGGAGCTGGCCTCCGACCGGCACCTGTTCTCGTTCGCCGATATCCGCGCCCGGGTGGGCAGCAACCGGGCCGGCTTGTTCGTGCTGGCGGGAGATGCGGCCACTGCCAGTCGCCGGGTATTGGACCCGGCGATCTACCGCGAAGCCACGACGCAGCTCGACAAGCACTTCACCTTGTCCATCGTCGACTGCGGATCCAGCCTGGATTCGCCGGTGACCCAGGAGGTGCTCGCCGGTGTTGATGCGCTGATCGTGGTGTCTTCGCCGTGGTATGACGGCGCCTCCGCGGCGGCACAGGCCCTGGATTGGCTGGCAAATCATGGGTTCAACGGTTTGCTGCAGCGCACGGTGGTGGTGGTCAACGATTCGGACGGGCACGCCGCCAAGCGCGACATCGCACTTTTGGTCGAGCGCTTCGGCGGGCGGGGCCAGAAGGTAATCGAGATCCCCTTCGACGGGCACCTGCGCCCGGGCGGGGTGATCGACGTCAAGGACGAGGTCAACCGGACCACCCGGCGCCGCCTGTTGGAACTGGCCGCGGCGTGCGCCGAGCATTTCAGCACGACCGCTGGCCGGCCGAGGGGACTGTGATAGCGGACACCACCGAAAGGGCCGGTCGGGCGTTGGCGTCGGCCCGGTGCGACGACCTATCATCGAAAGATTCCAATGGTCTGAAGTCCGCCCAGGAGGCATACTGCACGTATGTTGAATTCCGATGGGCGCCTTCAGGTCGTGGCTGAAGGATTTGCGCTGCCCGGGCGGATGATGGCGCTACCGCCGGAGAACGAGTTCCTGATGTCAGCGGGGTTCGGCGGCGTTGCAGCGCTCGGCGCAGCCATCATCGTGGCCCTCCTTGTGCTGCTCGCCATGCAGCGGGCATCGCGGCGCCACCGGATGGAGCTCGAGCAGCAGGAACGCCAGAATCGAGAACGTCGCGACGATGAGCAGCACGCGGCCGCGGTGACGCGATGCTGGCAGCGGCTGGTGTGGGTGGTCGAGACGGCGGGCATCGAGCCGGCCGCTGGTAATGGTGCCACCCTTGGCCTCGGGCTTGGGCCGGAGCTGGCTTTGGAAATCCTGCGGGGGCTGCTGCGCGACGCGGAGCACCTCGGAGACGACACGCTCGCCAGGGCCGTGTCGGTCTACCTCGGCCAGTTCACGCTGGTGTTGGCCCAGCAAGGCAGCCTGCTCGATGAACCTCCTGGCGATCTGCCGTCCACCGCTGCGGGCGCAAAGCCAGACCTGCTCGCAATGCCGGAGGCGCTCCGAGCGGCACCCCGACCGTTGGGCGACGAAATCCCCGAACCGGGCCGGCGGATCGCCGCGGGTGGGAGGCGTCGGCGCCAGTGACAACCACACGGCAACACATCGAAGACCTCGACCGCGACGAGTGGGCGGCTTTGACAAAGCGCGCCGCTGCAGAAGCGGTCGCTGCTGCGGCGCGGCTGGGCACAAAGCCCCCCGCGGTGTTGGCCGTGATGGCTGCGATGACCGAACAAGACCTTGTCGAACACCGCAACCGGTTCGGCCCCGCGCGAACGCGCCTCTCGCCGATGATGCAGGTCGTCGAGGCGGACCAGTTGCGGCTTGCGGCCGAGCGCCGGGCACGCGAGGCCCTGCAGGACAAGCAGGACGCCAACGCCGCCGCGTCGATGGCACAGGCGGAGGCTGAACAGTCTGCGCGCGCCGCCGAAGAAGCGCGCGAGCGCGCCCGTGCTGTCGAGGCGCAGGCGGCCAGCAAAGACACCGAGTGGGCGGCCGAACGAGCGGCGGCACGCCAGGCCTTGGAAAGGGTGCGCGCCGAGCTCGGGCGGGCCCGTGCTGACGCAGCGGCCGACGCCGCCGTAGCCCGGGAACTGGTCGGCGCCGCCGAGGCCCGCGCCGAACAGGGGATCGCCGAGCTGGCAGCCCAACGTGTGGCGGCGGAACAAACGTTGCACACCCTGCGCGCAGAGCTGGAACGGGTCCGCGCCGACGCGATAACCGCGGCCGCCGCGGCGCAGGAAAAGATCAGGGCGGCGGAGGCACGCGCTGAGCAACGGGTCGCCGAACGTTCGGCCGAACGAGCCGCCGCCGAACAAGCCCTGCAGGAGGTGCGCGCGGAGCTGGAGCGGGTCCGCGCCGATACGGCGGCCGAGGTTGCCGCGGCTCACCAACAGGTCAGGGCGGCGGAGGCGCGCGCCGTGCAAAGGTTCGGCGAGCGCGCCGCCGATCGAGCGATAGCGCAGGAAGCCCTGCAGCAGGTGCGCGCCGAGCTGGAGCGGGTCCGCGCGGACGCTGCGGCCGAGGTCGCCGCCGCGCGCGGGCAGATCAGTGGTGATGTGGAGGCCGGACAGCGAGCCGCGAAAGCCGAGGTCGACCGGGCGCGAGCGGAGGCGAACAAGGCCATTGCACGCGCGCAGGCCGAGGCCGAACAGGTCCGCGCCGATGCCGCCGCCAAGGTCGCGGCTGTGCGCGAGCGGGCCGATAGTGAGATGGCCGCTGCGCGCGAGCAGGCCGAGCGTGAGATTGCGGCCGTGCGTGAGCAGGCCGAGGGTGAGATCGCGGCTGCGCGCGAGGCCGCAGACGCCGAGGTGGCACGTGTGCGCGCGGAAGCCGACGCTCGCCTCGCCGCCGCGACGCCGGCCGCGTCGCCCGAGTTGTTGACGATCCCCATCCCGCCGCCGGGAGTGCGGGCGCATACGGGCCGTATTGAAGACGCGCTTGCTGCGGTACATCAGATTTATTGCGTCCTCGAAGCCGGCGTGGCTGACGATGTCGGACCGGCGGGATCGGTCGACGTCGAAGAGGTACGCCGCCTCGTGAAGACGGTGCAGGAGCAGGCCGCCGATTTGTCGCAGGAGCTCCGCGACCTGCCCGCGCAGTACAGCGCGGCGTGGCAGGTGGACGCCGCGGCCGGATACGCCAGGGCCGCGGCCAATGCCTATGGTGCTCTGCTGCAACGGATTTCGGCCGTGACCGAACAGCTGGCGCGCCCCGACGAAGACACTGATGCCGAAGTTATCGAGTTGGTCACCACGATGCTGACCGAGCACCCGTGGCGAACGCGGTAACGCTCAGCGTCGGCTCATGGAGTTGCGGGAACGCCTCGCGGTTGCCCAGCGTCCGACAAGGCATGGATTACTGCCTGGGTAATGACGATGGCTCCGCGGCCATTTGGAACGGCCAGCCCAACCTCGATTTGGACGGCGACGGCCGGCTCGATGCAATCGGGTTGGATCTCGACGGCGACGGCATGCAGGACGACGCGCTGGCGGATTACGACGGTGACGGGATGGCCGACCACGCCGTCCTCGACCTTGATAATGACGGCGCCCCGGAGGCGTATTTCACCGACGACGGGTCAGGGACGTGGGGGGTCGCCTTCGATCGGGGTGGGCAGCTGCGGTGGTTCGGGCTCGACGGCGTCGAGCACACCGGAGGTCCGCTGGTCGACTTCGACGGGCACGGTCAGGCCGACGACCGATTGCTCGACAGCGACGGAAACGGGGTGGCCGACCGGGTGCTGTGCGCCGACGAGGGGGTTATCACCGGGTACGTCGACTCCGACGGCGACGGGCACTGGAACGTCAAGCTGACCGATGCCGACGGCGACGGTTTGGCCGACGGGGCGAGCGCCTTATGACTGAATTGACCGGGGAAGGGCCGCTTATTAGCTTGGCCACCAGTTCAGCCTGCGCGCGGGCCGGGAGGGGGTAGCGATGTTCGTCGACACCGACATGCTGCACGTGGGGGCCAACGATTCGCACCGCGCCGGCGGGCATGCGCAGGAGGGGGCCGATCAACTGTCACGGGGCCCGCTGTCAGCCGGGATGTTCGGCGCTTTTGCTGCTGCCGAAACGTTTCACGAGGCGGTGACCGTGGCACACGGGCGGTACGTCGAGGCCTTGCAGGACCACCAGCAGACGCTGACAGGACTCGGCCACAAGGCGCATTACGCCGCCAACCAGTTCACCAATATGGATGACCGCAACGCCGCCGAAGAGCGGGCGGTGCGATGGACTTCCGATACATCAGCCGTTCGCACCTGATTGCTGAAGCCGGGGGCGACCCCTGGGCGATTGACGACAGCCTGCAGTCTGGGCGCCCGGCGCAGATTTCCGAACTGGCGCAGGCATTTCACGATGCCGGCCGCTGTACCGCCGAATCCGCCGCCGCCTTCGATGCGGCGCGCCGCCGGTTCGAAGAGTCCTGGAATCGGGTGGCCGGCGAACACCCGATCAACGACTCGGTCGAAGTGGGGCGCACGGCGCAGTCGCTCGGCGCCCAGTCTTTGCAGCTGGGAAAGATTGGAGCGGACCTGGAAGGTGTCGCGGCCGCATTGGCAGAGGCGCAATCCGCTGGCGCAGTGGCAATCTCGACGTTGGAGATGCGACTGCGAGAGGTCGATGACTTGCTCGGCCATGCCCTCTCGCTCGAAAAGGATAGCCGGCTCGCGTCGGACGATCGCCTCGCGCTCGACGCGCTCATCGGTGCGTTGGAGCAGCAGGCCGTTGACGACACTGCGGCCGCGTTCGGCGAGCTTCGGTCTCGGTGCGATGGCTACTCGCAGTTTTTGCGGAGGTCGCTGACCGCCTTGCGCTCCGACGGCTACGACCCGGCGGTTCTTCACGCGGTGGATGCCGCGGCGAATCTTGAAGAGCTGCTCGAGATTCCGCCATCAGGAACGAGCGCCGAGGAGGCCAACCGGTGGTGGAAAACTCTCAACGGCGAACAGCAGGGCCGATTGATCGCCGAGCATCCTCCTGAGCTGGGAAACCTCAACGGTATCCCCGTTGCCGTGCGAAGTCGCGTGAATGAGGCGGTGATGAACGACGACCTTCGTCGCGTGGAAGAGCTTGCTAAGTCGCGCGGTGTGGGCGTCAACGATGTGCTAGCCCAACCCGTCGAGTACGGGCTGACCGGTGTCGCAATCGGCCGCTACGCCAACGCTTTTCGCACCCAAAACGGCCTAAGAGCGCCGGATGGCGTCGCGGACGTCTTTCTGTTGAAGTACCAGCCCGAGGCTTTCGGAGGTGAGGGGTCCGCGGCCATCGCGGTTGGCAATCCCGACACCGCGGTCAACACGGCGGTTTTGGTGAAAGGGGCGGCCACGTCAGTGCGCGAGGGGACGCTGGCCGAGGCCGAAGGTGTGCGCCTGTATCGGGAATCCGCCCGCGCCGATTGGGGCAACCCGACCGCGGTGGTGACGTGGATTGGCTACGACGCGCCGAACAACTGGGTCGATCCCGGTCTTCGGGAAGTGGAGATGGCCCGGCATGGTGCGCGAGTGCTGGCCGCCGACGTCAACGCCCTGGCGATCACCCATGAAGGTGCACCGACCCATATGACGCTGGTCGGCCACTCCTATGGATCAACCCTCGTCGCGGACGCGGCGGCGGCCTTTGGGATGCGCGCAAACGACGTGGTGTTGATCGGGTCCCCAGGCACCGACCTGGCGCATTCGGCGGCCGACTTCCATTTGCCAAAGGGCGGGCACCTCTACGTCGGCGCGGCGTCGGGCGATGCGGTCACCTGGTTGCCAGCCCGCGTGACCGGCCCCGGACTCATCGGCGTGAGCTTCGGCGGACTTGGCAACGATCCTGCCGTCGACGGCTATGGCTCCACCCGGTTCAAGGCCGAAGTGGCGGGCAACCGGATCGACCCGATCAATGACCATCTCCACTACTTCGACGACGGGTCGGAGTCGCTGTTCAGCATGTCCGATGTGGTTTCCGGCCATGGTGATGCGCTGCAGCGCGACGGTATGACGGCGAGGCACCGCGGCGAATACGGCTTGGGCCGGTTGGTCGACCCCGAGGTGGTGCGTTGGGCGACGCGCGGGCATTGGCATCGCGGACCGGCGGGGTAATCGCAAGCGCGGCATCGCGCGAGCTGAATGAGCCGGCGTAGTCCGGTATTCGACAAGGCTGCCGACGTCGCCGGCTTGAAGTGACATTGGGGCGCATCCGACTAGCCTTGAGCAGGTGATGAATCCTCAGCCACCTCCGATGGCGGAGTGGACACCACCCCCGGCGCCCGGCAGGCCACGGCCTAATGGCGGCATTGTTGTAGGTCTGGCCCTGGTCGGTCTCATCGCAGTGGCGGCGCTTGTTGTGGGCATCATTGCGCTATCCCGGCCGACGACTAGCAGCGCTGGAAAGGCTCCGACCGCCGCGACTCCTTCGCCGACTTTTACGCCTGACCAAGTCGCGAGCGCCAAAAAGGAGCTCTGCTCGACATATCAGGTTGCGGCACGGTCAGTTGATGCTGATACGCGCTCATCGGATAGGGCCCTGGCGCGTATATCACTAGTTAATGCGGCTGGGATGATCGATGCTGCCGCGGAGAATCCCGCGTTAAACGCAAACGATCGGGATGCTGCGCGGACATTGGCGTCGGCTTACTGGGTCACGAATGCCGTCAGCAGCGTTACGGACGCTGCCTCGCCCCTCTATCAGACGACCCTCGACGATGCGAAGCGAGCAGCTGATGCCATGGCGGCGATTTGCGGGTGAGGGCCGGAATTCGATCATCCTAAGAATGCCATCGTGGTTCTCGAAATATGCGAGTGAGTGAGGCGGGCGACGTCAGGCGTGGAACGAGCGGAACGAAACGGAATGCGTCGATTTTGTCGGGATTTCACGAGCGTGAAGGAGACAAGTGTCAGATTTTAGGAACGCTCCCCAACAGAATTGGCGTATGTAAGGAGGGGGCATGGGAGCAGACCTGCCCGCAGGGAAATATACGCCGGTTCTCATCGGCGCATGGTGGCCACAGCCGGCAACCACGCTGAAAGTTGGTGCTGCGCATTGGAGGATGCAGCGGCAGGAAGAAGAACGGTACGTACAAGACCTGCGTGCCCAGTGGTCACAACTGGCAGCCCTCAATCAGGGGCATACAGTAGACGATCTCGTCGCGCGCTTTCAGCAGGGCGAAAAGCACCATCTCGATTTAGCCGAAAAATATATGGCGAAAGCAGACGCTTTTGAAAAGGGCGCCGACGCAATTGATAGTTTACGCGACGGACTTCGGGGAATCGCTGACGACTACAATCAGCGGATCGCTAATGTTGAAAATTCGAAGGAACCCGCACCAATCAAGGCCGCAGAAATCGAGCGGCTAATCGCCGAGGCTAATAGCTTTTCAGCGCATAAGTCGGCTACTGCGGTTTCAGCGATTTCGGATGCCATTCAGAAGATCCTCACCGCCGAGGGCATTTCGATGTCTCCGCAGGATTTTCTAAATAGCCAAGGGTTAGACGCTGAAAATCCACCGGCGGGCAGTCCAGGCGGACACGGTGCACCAGGTGGAGGCGGTGCTGGCACTGGTGAACCGAGGCGTGGTGACCAGCCAGCTGGTCATGGTGCACCGAGCGCAGGTGGCGCTGGCACTGGCACCCAAGGGGGCGGCGGCCAGGCAGCAGGCCGCGGCGTCCCAGGAGGGAGTGGTGCAGGCGGCGATATCCCGGGAGGGAGTCCTAGCGGCGGCTATATCGGTCCGATTGCCTCGCCCGCAGTGGGCGCAGGACAGTTGCCAGGTGTTCCCGCGGCGGGCTCACCTGCGACCGGGGGACTCTCTCCCGCCGCCGCCCTCGGGGGGCTCTCACCGAACCAGCTCGGGCAATCATTCGCCCAAGGAATGATGACGGGTCAGCCGGCGGCGGCAGGTGCCCATGACTTATCGCAGGGGTTGATGAACGCAACGGGAGCGTCGGCGGCGCCACCAGCCCAGGCGCCGGTCGTGCCGCCGGTAGCTCCAACAATTGCGGCGGGCGGCATCGAATCGGCTGCGGTGGAACATGGTTCGGGCACATCTGCCGCAACAGCCGCCAGCGCCCCGCAGTCCTCGACCGGCGGCGCGGTACCGGTCGCCACACCGATGCCGGTGTCGGCACCGGCGGCTCCTATGACGGGAGGCCCGGCCGTCCCCGCTGGACCGTTGCCCGCCTACGGCTCCGATCTTCGGCCCCCTGTTGTGACCCCTCCGGCGGTGTCGGCGCCGACCACCCCCGTATCGGGCGCTCCGGTAGCGCCCTCGCCATCGACGTCGCCTTCAGCGGGCAGCCCGTTGATGTCGACGGTCCAGCGTGGCGCCGCCGCCCAGGCCGCGGGCAGTGCGGCGACGCCGGCGGGCGCGTCGGCGTTGTCGGCGGCAACTGGCGCCCTGGCTGGCGACGTATCGAGCCGGGCCGCGGAACAGCAAAGGCTGCAGCGCCTCGTGAACTCGGTGGCTCGTCAGGCCCCGGGTCTGTCTTGGGCCGCCGGCTTGCGAGACGACGGCACAACGCTTTTGGTCGGCAGCATCGGGTGCGGGTGGATCCCGCCGAACGTCAAAATCCCCGTTGGCGCGAATCGATTACTCGAGCCTGCGCTTCGCCGGTCGGACGCCGACGTGGTTGACCTACTGGGAGCCGTTACGGCTGCGGCAGTGCACAAGGCCCACGGATTCATCGCCAAGCCGGGACCGGATGACCCGCCCCTTACCGGTGATCGCGTGGCGCGCACCGGCCCGGAAGTGGAAGAGCTTGGCCCAACGCTGGTTGAGGCCGTTCGACGCCGCGACGGATTGCCGCGAATCGCCCAGACCTTGGCACAAGCCGCGACACGGGAAACAGGTGTCACCGAGAACGAGGTTGACGCGTTGCAGCGTGAGCTGCAAGCCGCGTACAACAAGGCGCTGGAGGATCCTCACAACCTGTCGCGGGCAGCCGACTGGATGCTCCTCGCAGCGGTACAGGCTCTTATCGAAGGCCACGAGTGGCTCGCGCACTACCACGTAGCGTGGTATGAAGCGGTTTCGCCAAAGCTGGGGTGACTACCCTTCAAAGGGCTGCGGCTCTACCATGCGACTAATTGGTGCGCGGCACGCATGGCCGCGGTGTGAGGGGTTTGGGGTGCGACCATGAGCGGGGGCTTCAAGGTAAGTCCGGCGGACTTCGCCGGGGTAGCCGGGGCGCCACAGTCACCGCCGCCGATAATGCCGAATGGTCTTCCTCCGGCGACCGGCGCACCGGCTGATGGCGCCCAAGCCGGACTCGCAGCCGCCGGCAATCTCGGCGTAGCCGCGGACCAAGCGTCCAGCACTAAAGGCGATCTGGATCGTCGCGCGCATGCACTCGACGCCGCGAAGAAGTTTCCGGAGAACGAGGCCCAATCTTCGCAGCAGTTCCAGCAGTTGGCGCAAATGATCCCCCAGATGGCCTCCGGGATCGCGGGTTCGCTCACCGGCGCGCTCGGCGGGGTCATGGGGCCGCTCACGCAGCTTCCGCAACAGGCGATGCAGGCCGCCGAGAGCGCGATTCAACCGCTGATGGGAGCGGCAAAGGGCGGCGAGGCCGCGGCGGCGCTGACTGATATGTCCGCGGAAGATCCCGGTTTCGGCGGGTCTGGTGGCGGTGACGCTGGGCTTGGCGGCGGCGGTGGGGGAGTCGGCGCAGGCGGTGGCACCACCCCGACCGGATTCATGGGCCCGCCGCCGGTGCCGTCGTCGTCGCCTCCGACCACGCCCGCGGCAGCGTCGGCCAAACCGGTGACGGTGACGCAGACCGGTGGCATGACGCCGCAGGCCGGTCCGATGGGGATGACCGGCATGCCGATGATGCCCGGCGCAATGGGAGCAGGCGGGGACGGAACCAAGGACAAGCCCGCAGAAAAGCGCGTGACCGTCCCGGGGATTCCCAACGGGCAGCCGGTCAAAGGTCGCTTGACGGTCCCGCCGAGTGTTCCCGTGACAAAGTCGGCCGAGGGCAAGCCACCCGTCGTCGCCAAGCCGAACCGGCGGATCGTGATTGTGCCGACCGACGAAGAGCCGCAGGAATAGCGCTCGGCCCACACCGAATATTGAAAACCGTAATTCTCGGCGCTGAATTGCATTTCCAAGCCAAATGCCTCGACGCGATCGCGGCCACTAATACCACCCTCAAGATTGAGTGGTCGCGGCTCGCTAGCGGCAGTAATGTCATGATCGTGCGGCCATTACCATCCGCGGTGGCAGCGACACACGGCACGGGGACGCGTGTGCATCGGGGCGGGGAATCCAAGGCCAACTGGGCCTCAAGTTATTGGAGTTGTGGCTGAGGTGTCCGATACGGATGCGGTGCGCCCAGACGCGTCGGCGGATAAAGCATTGGTAGACCAGGTCTTGGCGGACCTGAAGGCGAATTTCGAGAAGTGGGAAGCGGTTCTGGCTGCCCAGGAGTCGGTGACGTTTACGGCCGACGTTGGTGACGTATATGCGGTATGCAATTCAGACGGGCGGCTGACCGGGCTGTCGTTGGCCCCCCACGTGGTGACGTCATACTCATGTCGGGAGTTGATGGACCGTCTGAATATGGTTTTTGAGGCATTGCGCGAAGAGGCGCAGGCCGATTTCGATCGGAATTACGGTGGGGGAATCGTTGAATGATCCAGCGATGACGCGCGCGGTGGCCGCCTTGTCCCGGGGTCACAGCCTCTTCGCCGGCGACGGTACCGGTCGCGGCGTCGGTGATGCGCCCGCTCGGGTGCACGCCCACGCCACCGGGATGACGGCCCGATCGGCCACCTTGGCGGCAAGGCTGCGCCAGCTGGCCGACACGGACCGGTCGCTGGACGCGATCCTGGCGACGGCGCGTGCCGACCGCTTGGAAGCGAAGACCGCGACGGGACTCAACCTGCACGCGGCGATCGCCGACGCCGTTCCGGCGGGCGACACGCCGCTTGGCCGGCGCGAGGCGATGGCGCGGATGTCCGCTCGGTTGCGCACGCAGCACCGGCACATCGTGCGGGCACGGGCGCGGGCGCGGACGTTGGCACGGCGACTGCGCCGCCTGCGATACGGCCGCGGCCACACCGGCGTTGGGAGCGGCCGCGCCGCGGTGCAGTCGGCCATCCGTAAAGCCCTGGACATCAAGGACATTCATGACCCGGTGGCCCGTGCCCGCTGGGAGCGCGGCATGGATCTGGTGGCTCGCCGCGAGTCGAACTACTACGCCTACGCCGAAAACGACTGGGACTCCAACGCCGCGAGAGGCACGCCGAGCAAGGGTGCGTGGCAGTTCATCGCCCCGACCTTCGCCGCCTATCACCAGCCCGGCACGTCGGCAAACATCCACGACCTGGTAGCGCAGGCCTGTGCCTTCATCAACTACGCACAACGTCGTTACGGCGTCGCCGTCGACGGGTCGGATTTGGCCGAGCGAATCCAGCAGGCCGATCCCCGCCGCGGACCGAGGGGCTACTGAGCGATGCCGCTGAGTTTGTCCAACCGCGACCAGAATTCGGGTCACCTGTTCTACAACCGGCGGCTGCGCGCGGCGACTACCCGCTTCTCAGTGCGTATGAAGCACGATGACCGCAAGCAGACCGCGGCCCTGGTGTTGTCGGTGGTGCTGGTGGCCATCGCCTCGGGATGGATGGTCCTGCTCAACGTGATCAAACCCAGTGGGGTGGTGGGGGATTCGGCGATTATCGGCGACCGCGAATCCGGGGCGATCTACGCGCGAATCGAAGGCCGGCTGTATCCGGCGCTCAATTTGACCTCGGCGCGGCTGGCGACGGGCACCGCCGGGCAGCCGACATGGGTAAAGCCGGCCGAGATCGCCAAATATCCAACCGGGCCGCTGGTCGGCATACCGGGCGCGCCGGCGGCCATGCACGTGAATGGGGGCGCAGTGTCGGCGTGGGCGGTGTGCGATACGGCCGGCCGGCCACGCACCGCGGACAAGCCGGTCGTGACCTCCATCGCGGGACAGCTCATCGGCGGTCGCGCCGCCCCGATGCCCAAAGACGCGGGGCTGCTTGCGACGTTTCAGGGCGCCACGTATGTGATCTGGGGCGGCAAGCGCTCGCAGATCGACCCCTCCGACAGGGCAGTCACATTGAGCCTGGGGCTGGACCCGGGAGCCACTGTGCCGGTGGAGATCTCGCGTGCGCTCTTCGACGGGATGCCGGCGACGGAGCCGCTTCGCGTACCCAAGATCTCTGAAGCCGGAACCCCGTCGAAATGGCTGCCCGGCTCGCAGGTGGGGGCGGTCCTGCAGGCCCAAACCGCCGGAGGCGGCAGCCAGTTCTACGTTTTGCTCACCGACGGGGTGCAAAAGATCGGCGGCTTCGTGGCCGATCTGCTGCGCAGCGCGAACTCCTACGGGTCGGCGTCGCCGCGGACTGTGACCCCGGACGTGCTGGTCAACATTCCCGAAGTGAATTCACTGACGGTGGACTACTACCCGACAGGCCACCTGAATTTCATTGACTCGGCGGCGAATCCGACCACCTGCGTCGGGTGGGAGAAGGCGTCGACCGATCCGCAGGCCCGGGTAGCCATCTACAACGGGCGCGGGCTTCCGGTGCCCTCGTCGATGGACGACCGGATCGTGCGCCTGGTCCGTGACGACCGTGACCCGACATCCGTCGTGGCCAATCAGGTGCTGGTGTTGCCGGGAGCGGCCAACTTCGTGACGTCGACGAGCGGCGTGATCACCAGCGACTCAAGGGAATCGCTGTTCTGGGTGGCCGACAACGGCGTGCGGTTCGGCATCGCCTCCGACGATTCGACCCTGCGCGCACTGGGCTTGGATCCCAGGATGGCAGTGCAGGCGCCGTGGCCGTTGCTGCGGACCTTTGCCGCGGGCCCGGCGTTGTCGCAACAGGCGGCGTTGGTGGCGCGCGACACGGTGCCAGCGACGGGTCAGGCGGCCGTGGTGACGACATCGGCGAGGGCGGGAGGCTAGAAGGTGTCGAAGAGAGCGTTTCCCATCAACCGCGTCAAGATCCAGCCGCCGAAACCCGTTCGGGTGGCGCCGAATGCGCCGATCGCTCTGCCCGAACGCGAACCGCGCAACATCTGGGTGATGATCGGCGTGCCGGCGCTGATCGTCGCGCTGATCGGCACGATCGTCATGCTCTACGTCTCGGGGGTGCGTAGCTTGTCGACCGGGTTCTTCCCGTTGATGGGCATCGGCGCGTTCAGCATGTTGGCGTTTTCGGGCCGGTTCGGACGTGCGCGCAAAATCACCTGGGGGGAACTGGAAAAGGGCCGGCGCCGTTACCTGCGCGACCTCGACAGCAACCGCGACGAGATCCAGACCGCGGTATGCGCGCAGCGCCACTGGCAGCAATCGGTGCATTCCGACCCCCGCGGGTTGGGAGCCATCATCGGCGGTCCGCGGATGTGGGAGCGCGGTCGCGGCGACGTCGACTTCCTGGAGGTCCGACTGGGCACCGGTGTGCAGCACGCCCCGGATTCGGTGTTGTCGGTGACGTGGCCCGACATTGCCTCCGACGAGGAACTCGAGCCGGTCACCGGGCAGGCTCTTCGCGATTTCATCTTGGAACAACGCAAGATCCGCGACATCGCCAAAGTGGTGAACTTGCGATCGGCTCCGGGCTTCAGCTTCGTCGGTGAGGATTTGAACCGCGTCCGGTCGCTGATGCGCTCGGTGCTGTGCTCGCTGGCGGTGTTCCACAACCCGCGCGACGTCAAGCTGATGGTGGTCACGCGCAACCCTGAATTGTGGTCGTGGATGGTGTGGTTACCGCACAACCTGCACGACGAGCTGTTCGACGCCTGCGGGTGGCGCCGCCTGATCTTCGCGACACCCGAGGAGCTGGAGGCGGCACTGGGCGCCGAGCTGCACATGAAGGGCAGGCGCGGCCAATGGACGCCGCTGGCCGCGGCCAGCCCAACGACCCTGGGCTCCACCCTGGAGACGGGTCAACCCGATGCCGGGGCCGACCTCGGCCCGCATTGGGTGATCGTGGACGACAACACCGGCAGCCCGGAGGCATGGGAGAGCGTCGTCGGCCAAGTCGGCAAGGCCGGGATCACGGTGCTGCGCATCGCTTCTCGGCCCGGCATCGGGGTTGGGTTCGACCGCGATCAGCTCTACGAGATGAGTGAGCGGCACACCGCGGTCGTTGACACCGCTGCCAA
This sequence comes from Mycobacterium sp. E2327, assembly GCF_001672675.1. Taxonomy (NCBI): domain Bacteria; kingdom Bacillati; phylum Actinomycetota; class Actinomycetes; order Mycobacteriales; family Mycobacteriaceae; genus Mycobacterium; species Mycobacterium sp. E2327. The sequence goes on along the minus strand of NZ_LZKE01000180.1, from coordinate 12,060 downwards.
GGCCCGCCGCAACGGCGACGGCAACGTGGACGACGACGGCCGCCCCGCGCCGCTCCTGCGTACCGGCGGCAAGTTCTTCGCCCACGCGGACCAGCTGTCGATCCCGCGGGCTTACCGGTACGCGCGTTCGATGGCCCGCTGGTCACCCACCAGCAGCGCCGAGATCGCCGATTCGAGCAGCGGTGCTGCCGAACTACTGCGAGCGCTGGGAATCAGCGACCCGCGCGAGTTGGATGTCGACCGACTATGGGCCGAGCGGCGTGGTCGCGGCGACGAGCGCTGGTGCGAGATCCCGGTTGGCGCCAAGCCCAATGGCGAGCTGCAGAACGTGATCATCCGCGCAAAAGACTTCGGCGGGTTCGGTTTTCACTCGGTTGTCATCGGCACCAGCGGCTCGGGCAAATCGGAATTCTTCCTGTCATTGGTGTACGGCATCGCGCTCACGCATTCACCCGAGACGTTCAATGTCATCTTCGTCGACATGAAGTTCGAATCGGCGGCCCAGGATATCCTCGGCATCCCCCATGTGGTCGCCGCGCTGTCGAACCTCGGCAAGGACGAACGGCACCTGGCCGAGCGCATGCGCCGGGTCATCGACGGTGAAATCAAGCAGCGGTACGAGCTTTTCACCTCGGTGGGCGCGCGAGACGCCAACGATTACGAGGAAATCCGGTTGGCTGGACGCGACCTGCCGCCGGTGCCGGTGCTGCTGGTCATCGTCGACGAATACCTCGAGCTGTTCGCGAACCACGATAAGTGGATCAACCTGATCATCCACATCGGTCAGGAAGGCCGGGGAGCCAACGTCTTCTTCATGCTGGGCGGTCAACGGCTGGACCTGTCCTCACTACAAAAGGTCAAGTCCAACATTGCATTTCGCATCGCGCTGCGCGCGGAATCCGGCGACGACAGCCGCGAGGTGATCGGAACCGACGCCGCCTACCACCTGCCCTCGAAGGAAAACGGCTTCGCGCTGCTCAAGGTCGGTCCCCGTGACCTGGAGCCGTTCCGCTGCTTCTACCTGTCCGCGCCATTCATCGTGCCGAAGAAGAGCCAGGTGGTCCGGACCGTCGACATGACCCTGACGCAGCCCCGGCTCTACAACTGGCAGTATCAGCCGTTGGATGAGGCAGACGCCGCGGCGCTGGAGGCCGCTTCAGCCGCCGACGAGGAACCCGACGAATTCCTTTTGCACGAGGACGGTTTCAAGAAGAAGAAGATCGTGGACGTGCTGCGGGAGTCGCTGCAGACGGTGCCGCACCGGGCGCCGCGCCGGCCGTGGCTGGAGCCACTGGAGCACCCCGAGCCCGTCGACGCCCTGGTGTCCGGGTGGCGCGGCAAGCCCTGGCATGTCGACTACGGTCACAACCCCGGGCTGGTCTTCCCGGTGGGCATCATGGACATCCCGGAAGAGTCCAAACAGGTGGTGTACTCCGTTGATGCGTTGCGCAGCAACATCATCGTGGTGGGCGCCAAGCAGCGCGGCAAGACGACCACGATGATGACGCTGATGTGCTCGGCGGCAATGATGTACACGCCGTCGCGGGTGACGTTCTTCTGCGTGGGCGGGGCGACCATGGCCCAGATCGGGTCGTTGCCGCATATCGCCGATATCGTGTCGCCCAGGGACACCGAGGGCATCGAGCGCATCCTGAGCAGCATGGACGCGCTCATCGACGCCCGCGAGGACGCATTCCGGCGCGCCAACATCGACCTCGACGGTTTCCGCGAGCGACGGTTCGGGCCGGGCAGCGACGGAATGGGCGGGACCGACCCGAATGACCCGTTCGGCGATGTCTTCGTGGTGGTCGACGACTACGACGACCTCTACACCAAAGACATGGTCTTGGGCGATCGGATCATCTCCTTGAGCAGCCGGGGTCCCGAATACGGGGTGCACGTGATGTGCAGCGCGGGAGGCTGGATTCACGGACAGCGGCAGAAGCTGCTTCAGAACGCCACGGCGCGAATCCAGTTGCGGCTGGCCGAGCCGGGTGAAAGTCAAATGGGCCACTCCGCGATCGAGTCGCGCGAAGCGGCCCGTCGGACGTTGAACCGCCCCGGCTTTGGCCTGACGGACTCGTTGCACGAATTGTTGGTCGGTCTTCCCATGGCGGTTGACGCGGCAACCCGCACGGTGGTGGACACCCCGGACGTCGGCGCGCGCATCGCCGAGGTCGCCGGAGTCACCAAGCACGCGGTCCTGCAGCGGCTGCCAGAACGCGTGGAGCTGAGCGCGATTCTCGCGGCTCATGCCGGCGCCGAGGATCTGTCGATCGCGTTCGCAATCGGCGAGCGCCACCAGTTGGGTCCCGTTCCCCTCCGGTTGTCGGAGAGCCCGGGATTGATGATTCTGGGCAGGCAAGGCTGCGGAAAGAGCACCTCGCTGGTCGCCATCGGCGAGGCGGTGATGAGCCGGTTCAGCCCGGAGCAGGCCCAACTGACGTTGATAGATCCCAAAGCCGCCCCGCACGGTTTGCGGGATCTGCATGCCCCCGGTTATGTGCGCGCCTACGCCTATGACCAGGACGAGATCGACCGAGTCCTAACCGAATTGGCGCAAGAGGTGTTGCTCCCGCGCCTCCCTCCCAAGGGCCTGAGCCAGGAGGAGCTGCGTGCGCTCAAGCCGTGGGAGGGGACCCGGCATTTCGTGCTCATCGACGATGTCCAAGACCTTCGGCCGGCACAGACGCAGAGCTACCCGGCGACGCCGCCGGTGGGCGCGGCGCTGTGGATGCTGATGGAACGTGCCCGACAGATCGGCCTGCACGTGTTCACAACGCGCAACAGCACCAACTGGGCGACGCTGCAGATGGACCCGTGGTCGAGGTATCAGACGTCGGCGAAGGTCGCGCAGCTGTATATGGACAACGATCCGCAGAACAAGATCAATCGGCTTGTTCGTGCCCAGATGTTGCCGCCGGGGCGCGGATTATTGGTCAGCGACGAAGCCGACGTCGAGGGGATTTTGGTCGGGTTGCCGTCAATTGCCGCCAGGCAATAGCGTTTGCTGGCGGCAACGCATTAATTGCAAATCCCAGCCGGCGCTGAAAACGGCGATTTCAGTTGCGCCGCACTCCGAGTGCACACAGTGACACGCGGTGCAGGAGTGGTCATCGCGCCCTTTGGGCCGCAAGTGGCAATAATTCGACGCAAGTGTAATTGCCCCGAACATGCTGGTGAGATGCCATTTGTTTCGGGCGGGGATAGCAAGATAAAGCTTGTGAATACGCGATTGTCCGGCAGCTACTAGACTGGCCGATCATTCGCAGATCATGCGACGGCGGGAACGCTCGGAGGGAAATTATGTCGTGGACTGTGCAACCCGAGGCTGTTTTGGCATCAGCCGGGGCGGAATCGGCGATCAGCGCTGAAGTCGAATCAGCTGCGGCGGCTGCCGCGCCCGCGCTGCTGGGCACCTTGCCGATGGGCAATGATCCCGACTCGGCTCTGTTCGCCACGGCGCTGAACGCGTGCGGGGGCGCCTACTTGGGCGTGGTCCAGGAGCACTCGCTGCAGCGCGGATTGTTCGCCGGAACGCAGAGCATTTCGGCATGCGTCTACACCGCCACCGAGGCGGCGCGCGCCTTGACGCTCGGGCTGTAAGCGGCGCATATGCCTGATCCGGGGTGGGCGGCGCGTCCACCCGAAGTGAATGATCTCCTGCTCAAGTTAGGGACAGGAGTGGCCACGATGTTGGCCAACGGGTCGGCTTGGACCGCCGTGGGCGCCAGTCACCATGCCTCTGGTGTTGCGTCGGCGATCAACACCGCCGTGACCTCGGCAAGCTGGGTGGGAGCCGGGTCGGTGGGCTCGGCCGCGAGCGTCACGGCGCTGAACGCGTCGCTGCACGGATTGGCCGGCTGGGTCGACGTGAAGCCGGGAATCGTTTCGGCGGCCGTCTCGGCTTACGAGACCGCCAACGCCGCGATGCGCCCGGAGCCCGAGTGCACCGCGAACCGTGTCGAATGTGCCACCGACTACCACATCAACCCGCTCGTGTTCGGGGCGCTGACGCCGCGCATCGGTTCGCTGGAGTTCGAGTACTACGGGGTGATGTGGCCGAACAACTCCGCCACCGGCGCCAGCTATGGCGCGATCCTCGCGGGGTTGGCCGAAAGCCTGGCCATCCCACCGCCGTTGGCGACTATGGGCGCCTCGCCGGCCGCCCCGGCCGAGGCGGCCTCGGCGATCGGTCAGGCGGCCGCCGACACCGCCGCCGGCGATGGCATGCGCTCCGCCTTGCAGGGCGTCCAGTCCGGCACGACGGGAGCCGGCCAGGCGGCATCGAGTGGTCAGGACATGGGCAGCCAGGTCGGCACCTTCATGCAACCGCTGCAGTCGATGATGGGCGCGGTCCCGCAGGCGCTGCAGGCGCCGTCGCAGCTGATGCAGGCGCCGATGAGTGCGATGCAGCCGCTGCAGTCGATGATGGGCATGTTCGCCAACCCGGGCGCACTGGGCGCGGGTGCTGCGACACCCGCCTCGGCAGTCAGCGCGGTGTCCGCCGCGCCAAGCGCCGTCGCGGGCGCCGGTGGAGGAGGGGCATCACTCGGTGGCTCGGGCGTGCCCGCGACGACCTTCACTCGGCCGGTCAGCGCGTTTGAACCCGGCAGCGGCGGTCGCCCGGTGGGGCTGCGCCCAAGCGGGGCGTTGGGCGCCGAATCGCTGCGGGGCCCGACGACGACAACGACGACCGGTGGCACGGGTGTCGGCGGCATGCCGGTGGGCCACGCGCCGGGCGGCCACGGCGGGTCACAGAAGAAGTCCGAGCAGCCGTCCACTGTGCGCGTCGTCGACGAAGCGGTCTGAAAACGGCCTGCTCAGCGGGTGAATCGACACATCTGAATAGCGCCCATACACTTCGACCCATGCCCCCGGGGTCAAAAAGGGGATTCAAAAGGGGACACGCCAAACCGGATAAGGAGTATCGCAGTGACAATCAAGGTGACACCGCAATTGCTGCGCAGCACCAGCCACGACATCCAAGCGAATATGGAGCAGGCGATCGCTATCGCCCAGGGCTACCTGGCTAATCAAGAAAACGTGATGAACCCGGCAACCTGGTCGGGCGCGGGTGTCGTCGCCTCCCACATGACCGCCGCCGAGGTCTCGAACGACCTGAACAAGGTGCTGATGGGTGGCACCCGCCTGGCCGAGGGCCTCACTCAGGCCGCGGCATTGATGGAAGGCCATGAGGCCGACTCCCAGGCGGCGTTCCAATCCTTGTTCGGCGGCGCTGCCCACAACGCGTAGTAATTCCAGGCTTATTCAGATTTCGAAAGGAACCTCATCATGGACGACATGATCACGTATAACCCCGGTCCCGTCGCAGACTTCGCGACGGACACCGGTTCTCGCGCCGGCCAACTCCACGCAATCCACGAGGACGTTGCGAACAAGACCAATGCGCTGCAGGAATATTTCGCCGGCCACGGCGCGACGGGCTTTTTCGACGCCCAGTACCAAATGCTGTCCGGGCTGCAGGGGCTGATCGACACGGTGCGCCAGCACGGTCAGACGACCAACCACGTGCTCGACGCGGCGCTCAGCACCGACCAGCAAATCCACGGCCTGTTCTGAAATCCCTTGCCCAGCGGGACCGTTCGTGCCGCTGAGCGGCGACCGAGGCGGGGCACCGACAATCCATGTGCCCTGCCTTCGGCGACCGGGTGAGGTGAATGTGGCTTGCTGACAACGACACTCGATGGCCTGTGGGTGTTGCAGGCGGTGACCGGGGTCGAGCAGCTGTGCCCCGAGCTGGGCCTCCGGCCGCTGCTGCCCCGGCTGGAGACCCCGGAGATGGCGCTGCGCCACCCGGTCGTCGCCGAACTCAAAGCATGCGGAGCCCTCGACGAGACCGGCAATGCCGACCCGATGATCCGCGAATGGATGACCGTGCTGTTGCGGCGCGACCTCGGGTTGCTGCTGTTGATCAACGTGCCCGGGCGCGAGCCGACGCGCGCGGCGATCTGCCGGTTCGCCAGTTGGTGGGTGGTGCTGGAACGCCACGGTGAGCTGGTACGGCTGTATCCGGCCGGCACCGCCAGCGAGTTGGCCACGGCCACCGAGCTCGTGGTGGGTCAGGTCGAACGGCTTTGCGGGGTCGCCGAAGCGGCGCCACTGCGGCCGGTGACTCTGGATACTGCGGAGTTGCTCGAGTCGGTGCACGACGCCACCAGCCTGAAATCGTTTCTGCTCAAGCAGCATTTGGATGTCGACCAGCTGCACATCCTCACCATGGCGGCCGATCGGGAACGTTCGGCGCACGCGGCCATCGTCGCGGTGCAGGCCGGCGTGGGACCGGAACAAACGGCCCGCTTCGCAATCGCGGACTCCTCGGTCGCGATCATGGACACCATGGCCGGCCGGGTGTGCGTGGAAGGCGTGCTGTCGGGCGGACGCCGATACCAGGTTCTGTCGCCGGGGTCGCGGAGCGACATCGGCGCGGCCGTGCAGCGGCTCATCCAAAGCCTGCCCGCCGGCGAGGAGTGGTACTCCTACCGGCGCGTGGTCTGACAACGCCGCAAAAGACGCGTTACAACCAATCATCGGAATGGCAAACCCGGCGCGCTTGTAATGCACTTCGCGGGCTTGATCGCGGAAACGGGCTATCCCAAATCGTGTTAGAGTTGGCGGTCGTGACGACCTCTTGGAATGACCCCAATATGTATGACGAAGAGAGGCTTGGGCGGGGGGAACCGCCAGCAGCGCGCCACCGGGATTCGGTATCGGACACAATGCGTATTACCGATTTAGCCGCACCCCGAAAAATACCGCCAGGCTCCGGTTGGCGTAAATTCATTTACAACATTTCTTTCCGCAATATAAACCTCGGGGAATCACCGAGAGAGCGGCATTATCGCGAATTAAAGGAACGCATCCGGCGGCATATCCGGCGGCAGTTCGTCATCACGCTGGTCTCTGGCAAGGGCGGGGTAGGGGTGTCGACCTTGGCCGCGTGCATCGGTGGCGTCTTCCGCGAGTGCCGTCCGACGAACGTGATCGCGATCGATGCGGTTCCCGGTTTCGGAACCCTGGCGGACCGCATCGACGAATCACCGCCCGGCGACTACACCGCCATCATCAACGACACCGACGTCCAGGGCTACGCGGACATCCGCGAACACCTCGGGCAAAACGCGGTCGGGCTCGACGTGCTGGCGGGCAACCGCACGTCCGACCAGCCCCGGCCGCTGGTGCCGGCGATGTTCGCCGGGGTGTTGGCGCGGTTGCGGCGCACCCACAACGTCATGGTGGTGGACACCGCCCCGGACCTGGAACACCCGGTCATGAAGACCGTCCTGGACAACACGGACACCCTGGTGTTCGTTTCCGGAATCACCGCGGACCGCTCCCGGCCGGTGTTGCGCGCCATCGACTTCCTCAGCGCGCAGGGCTATCACGAGCTGGTCTCACATAGCACCGTGATCATCAACCACACCGACAGCGCGGTCGACAAGGACGCCTTGGCCTACTTGACCGAGCGGTTCACCAAGGTCGGCGCGACCGTGGAAGTGATGCCGTTCGATCCGCACCTGGCAAAGGGCGGCATCATCGACACGGTCCACGAGTTGAAGAAGAAGTCCCGGTTGCGGCTGTTCGAGATCACCGCGGCGCTGGCCGACAAGTACGTGCCTGATGCCGGCGCCGAGAGAGCCCAGCAGTGACCTCGCCCCACAAGGTCGCCTTCCCGGCGCGATGTGCGGTCAACATCTCCTACGACAGGCACCTTTGCTCTCAGGTCTTCCCCGCGGGGACGCCGGTGGAGGGGTTCTTCGAGGGCATGGTCGAACTGCTCAGCGACGACCTGAAACGTAAGGGCTTTGACGGGGTCGCGTTGCCGCCGGGCAGCTACGAGCTGCACAAGGTCAACGGCGTGCGTCTGGACATCAACAAGAGCCTCGACGAGCTCGGCGTCCAGGACGGCGACACGCTGGTGCTGGTGCCCCGGGTCGACGGGGAATCCTTTGAGCCGCAGTATGAGTCGTTGTCGACGGCGCTGGCGGCCATGGGCAAGTGGCTGGGCCGGGACGGCGGGGACCGGATGTTCGCACCCGTCACCGCGTTGACGGCCGCCCATACGGCGATCGCGATCGCTGCCATGGCGGCCGGCGTCGTAGTCGGATTGACCTTGCGGGAGCGCACCTTCACCGACGGCCTGGTCCCCGCGGCCGTCGCCGGTGTGGTCGGGGCGCTCCTCGCGGTCGCATCGATCGTCGTGTTCCGGGGATGGCCGCAGCGGCGCGATATGTTCAGCGGATTCGCTTGGCTCACGGTGCTTTTGTTCGCCGTGGCGGGCGCGTGCGCGCCGCCCGGTAGGCTCGGTGCGCCGCACGCGCTGATCGGGCTCGTGGTGGTGATCCTGGGCGCCATCGCGATCAGCGCCGCGACGCGCAAGCGCTGGCAGACCGCGGCGGCGACCGCGGTGGTGACGGTGTGCGGAATCGCGGCCACCGTGGCCGCCGCCCGGATGTTTCGGCCGGTGTCGGCGCAGGTGCTGGCCATCTGCGTGCTGTTCGGGCTGCTGGTGCTGATACGGATGGCGCCGACGATCGCGCTGTGGGTGGCAAGGGTACGGCCGCCGCACTTCGGATCCATCACGGGCCGAGACCTATTCGCTCGCCGCGAGGGCATGCCCGTGGACACGGTGTCGCCGGTCAGCGGTAAGGAAACCGAGGACGAGGACGACGAACTCACCGACATCACCGCCCGTGGCGCCGCGATCGCCGCCTCGGCGCGGTTGGTCAACGCGATTCAGGTCGGCCTGTGCGTCGGGGTGTCGGTCGTGCTGCCCGTCGCGGTGTGGGGAGTGCTGACGCCGGGTCGCCGCTGGGCGTGGTTGGCGCTGCTGGTCGCTGGTCTCGTGGTGGGCATCTTCATCACCCAGGGCCGCGGATTTGCCGCGAAATACCAGGCCGTCGCGCTGGTGTGTGGCGCGTGCGCGGCGGTGTGCGCGGGTGTCGTCAAGTACGCGCTTGCCGGACCCAGGAGCCTCGAAGCCGCCCTAGTGTGGCCGGCCGCGCTGGTGGTGGCATTCGCCGCATTAGGTTTGGCCGCAGCGCTTTTGGTACCCGCAACACGGTTCAGGCCGTTGATACGGTTGACCGTGGAGTGGCTCGAGGTACTGGCCATGATCGTGTTGCTGCCGGCAGCCGCGGCGCTGGGAGGGCTGTTCACTTGGCTCCGCCACTGAAACCGGTGTGCACCCGGGCCGCCGCGATCTTCGCAGCCCTGATCCTGGTCGCCATTACGGGCAATATTCCCGCGGCCCAGGCCATTTCACCACCCAAGGTGGATCCGGCCGCGGTCCCGCCGGACGGGCCGCCGCGACCGGACCAACCGATGCGGCGCGGCAACAGCTGCTCGGTGCCGATCACGGTGAAGACGCCCGACGTCTCGCAGCTGGCGCCCGGTTTCGATCTGCTCAACATCAGCCATGCGTGGCAATACAGCACGGGGAACGGGGTTCCCGTCGCCGTGATCGACACGGGGATAACGCCGAACCCGCGACTGCCAGTTGTGCCCGGCGGGGACTACATCATGGGTGAGGACGGCCTGTCGGACTGCGACGCGCACGGCACCGTCGTCGGCGCGATCATCGGGGCCGCACCGCAGGGTCTGGTGCCGATGCCGCGGCCGATCCCGCCCACTCCGGCGTTCCCGCCGCCGGCCGCGCCGCCGCCGGCCGTCGGGGCGCCGCTGCCTCCGGTGGAGGTTCCGCCGCCCCCGCCGGGAGCACCCGACGGGGTGGTCGGGGTGGCCCCGCACGCGACCATCATCTCGATACGCCAGTCGTCACGAGCCTTCGAGCCGGTGAATCCCGCTCCGGCGGACCCGAATTCGGATGAGAAGGTCAAAGCCGGCACCCTGAACACGCTGGCGCGTGCCGTCGTCCACGCGGCGAACATGGGCGCCAAGGTGATCAACATCTCGGTGACCTCGTGTCTGCCCGCGGCGTCGTCGACCGACCAGCGGGCGCTTGGCGCCGCGCTCTGGTACGCGGCGACCGTGAAGGACGCGGTGATCGTCGCCGCGGCCGGCAACGACGGGGAAGGCGGCTGCGACAACAACCCGATGTACGACCCGCTGGACCCGGCCGATCCGCGGGACTGGCACCAGGTCAAGGTGATCTCGTCGCCGTCGTGGTTCTCCGACTACGTCCTGTCGGTGGGCGGCGTCGACGCCGGCGGAGCGCCGATCGACAAGAGCATGTCGGGTCCGTGGGTCGGTGTGGCGGGGCCCGCGACGCACATCATGGGCCTATCGCCCCAGGGCGGCGGACCGGTCAACGCCTACCCACCGTCCCGGCCGGGCGAGAAGAACATGCCGTTCTGGGGCACCAGCTTCTCGGCGGCGTACGTCAGCGGCGTCGCGGCGCTGGTTCGCGCCAAATACCCTGAGCTGGGCGCACATCAGGTCATCAACCGGATCGTGCAGTCGGCCCATAATCCGCCGGCCGGCGTCGACAACAAGGTGGGCTACGGCCTGGTGGACCCGGTCGCCGCGTTGACGTTCAACATCCCTCCGGGCGACAAGATGCCCCCGGGCGCGCAAACCCGCGTGATCACGCCGGCTGCACCGCCGCCGCCCCCGGATCATCGGGCGCGCAACATCGCGATCGGCTTCCTCGGTGTCGTAGTCGCCGGTGTGTTGGTCGCGGCGATCAGTGCGCGACTGCGGAGGGCGCGATGAGGTCGCGCTTGACGGGCTTCAACGCGGGCAGCAACCGGCGGGTTGTCGGGATACTGGTGGTGTTCCTTCTGGCCCTGGCCGGTTGGGCGGTCGGCGGTTACGTCGGCGCCGGGGTGGCCGCGGTGCTGGGTGTCGCAGTAATGTTCGTGCCCTGGCGGGGGCAGCCGGCGTGGTCATGGGCGGTCCTGTCGCGGCGGGATCGGCGGCCGATCTCCTGGAGTGAGCCAATCACGGTGGCCAGCAACCGATCCGGAGGCGGAGTGCGCGTCGAAGACGGCGTGGCGGTGGTGGCCGTGCAGCTGCTCGGCAGGGCACACCGGGCCACCACGGTGACAGGTTCGGTGAGTGTCGAAACCGAGAACGTGATCGATGTCGTCGACCTGGTGCCGCTGCTGCAGCATCCGCTGGGCCTGGAGCTCGACTCCATCAGCGTCGTGTCGATCGGGTCGCGGTGTGGCAACGTGGGCGACTATCCGCGGGTGTATGACGCGGAGATCGGGACCCCGCCGTACGCAGGCCGCCGCGAAACGTGGTTGATCCTGCGGTTGCCGGTGATCGACAACACCGATGCGTTGCGGTGGCGCACAACCCTTGGCGCTACGGCGATTTCGGCGGCGCAACGCATCGCCGGATTGCTGCGCTGCCAGGGTTTGCGCGCCAAGGTCGCCACCGCGACGGACATGACCGAGCTCGATCGTCGACTCGGCTGGGATGCGGTGTCCGGCACGACGCAAAAGTGGAAGGCCATCCGCGGTGAGGCCGGATGGATGACGACGTACGCCTACCCGGCCGAGGCGATCAACTCCCACGTGCTCGCGCAGGCGTGGACGCTGCGCGCCGATGAGGTCATCCAAAACGTGACGGTGTATCCGGATGGGGAGTGCACCGCCACGGTCACCGTGCGCACACCGACGCAGGCGCCGAGCCCGCCGAGCGTGGTCCTGCACCGCCTCAACGGTGAGCAGGCCGCCGCGGCGGCGGCCAACATGTGCGGCCCGCGCCCGTTCCTGCGGGGACTGCGGCGAAGTCCGTTGCCGCAGAGCCTGATCCTGGAGGTCGGACCGTCGGGGGTATTGGTGGGCAAGTTGAGCAACGGCGACCGACTGATGATCCCCGTCACCGATGCCGGGGAGCTGTCACGGGTGTTCGTCGCTGCCGACGACGCGATCGCCAAGCGGATCGTGATCCGCACCGCCGGCGCCGGCCGCGAGGTGCTGACGACGCTGACCACCGGCATCCGCACGCTGGCCCAACGCTTCATGTCGCGGGTGTGCACGCACACCCGCTCGCCGGCGCCGGCGGTGCGGATCACGATCCGCTTGGCGATCGCGTCGTCGGCAGCGACGAACACCCGTGACAGCTCCC
>NZ_LZKE01000179.1:0-37405 GCF_001672675.1 Mycobacterium sp. E2327 | reverse complement strand
GATCGATGGAGGCACATGTGACGGTCCGAGTGGGTATTAACGGCTTCGGCCGTATCGGACGCAATTTCTAGCGGGCGCTGGGGGCCGGCTCGGTGGTGGTCTCGGGGTTGTAGTCGACCAGGAACTCGTGCCAGCTGGGGTCGACCGACGAGGGGTCATCGCGGAACTTGCGGTACATCTCCTCGACCAGCCATTCGTTTTGCCCGAATGGTGAAATGTTGCTCACGGCCGCTATTCGCCTCAATTCTTTTGTCCTGCAGGCGCGCTGTACGCGTTATCGGCGGGCAACTCAATCCCGCGACGGTGCGGAACCGTTTTCGCCCCAATAAAGGCTAACCTTTCGCGGGCAATCCGCGAGAGGCACCGGGTGCGGCCGCCGTCAGCCGGCCTCGTGGACCGGCGGCAACAGCCGCAGCGTGCTCGGCCAGCGCGAGGGCGGCAAGCCGAACGCGTGTCGGGCGTTGTGGACGATCTTCTTGCCCACCATCCGGTTGCCGGCGCCGCCGACCACGGCGCCGATGCCGACCGGCAGCGCCTTGCCGAACATCAGGGCGCCCTTGCGCAGCGTGTAGCGCTTGACGAAGTAGCCGAGCATCCGGGTGTTCAACCGCGACAGCGTCGGCAACGGCAGCGACGCCATGCCCTCGGCCAGCCAGCCGCCGTTGGTGCGGCCCGGCCCGATCAGCTCGCCGATGGCGCGCTGACTGTCGTCGCCGACCAAGACGGAAAGGACCAGCGCGCGGCGGCGTTCGCGGTGGTCGGCCGGGATGTTGTAGACGACGGCCTTGGCCAGCACGAACAGCGCGGTGGCCTCGATGAAGAAGACGGTCTCCCCCGCGCCCGCGGACACCGCCGTCAGCGTCCCGACCCCGGGAAACGTCGCGGCCGAGCCGACCGCGGCACCGCTGGCCGTCAGGGCCGCCAGGAAGCGTTTCTCCAGCTTGGCGTCGATTTGTGCCGGGGTGGCGGCCGGGTGCGCGCGGCGCAGCCGCGACACGTAGGCCTCCGCGGCGGGGCCGTGGATCCGGGTGCTGCGCTCGATGACCTGCGCCAATGCCCGCGCCGAGGCCTTGGGCCGGCCGTCCTTGCCGACGGCCGCCTGCTCCGGCTTTGACATGCGTGACGCTCTGTTTCGTCGGGCCCGCATCCTGCTCATCCTGTTGGTTCTTGCCGATGTCCATTCCAGGCTAACCCGCGCTCACCGATCCGCGGCCGAGCGGCGCATTTGCCCAACCGGGATAATGCGGAGCTGGGTGACGATTCGAGCCGTCGGTGCGAGGGGGTTGAGCACATGAACACGGCGACGCCTTGGTCGCCGGGGGGAAACCGGCGCGCGGTGCCGAGTCGCGCGCAGTTCATGGAGGGCTGGGACTCCCTGCTCGCGGCGGGCCCGCGGAATCCCTGGAACGCGCTGTTCGCGATGATCATCGGCTTCTTCATGATCATGGTCGACTCCACGATCGTCGTCATCGCCAACCCGACGATCAAGCTCGACCTGCACACCGGGTACGCCACCGTGGTCTGGGTGACCAGCGCCTATCTGCTGGGCTGCGCGGTGGTGCTGCTGGTGGCCGGGCGGCTCGGTGACCGCTACGGCACCAAGAACCTCTATCTAATTGGGCTGGGGCTGTTCACCGCCGCGTCGCTGTGGTGCGGGCTGTCGGGCAGCGTCGCCATGCTGATCGCCGCCCGGGTGGTCCAGGGTGTCGGCGCCGGGGTGCTGACCCCGCAGACCCTGTCGATGATCACCCGGGTCTTCCCGGCGGAGCGGCGCGGTGTCGCGGTCAGCGTGTGGGGTGCCACCGCGGGGGTGGCCACCCTGGTCGGACCGCTGGCCGGCGGCGCGCTGGTCGACGGGCTGGGCTGGCAGTGGATCTTCTTCGTCAACGTCCCCATCGGCGTCGCCGGGCTGGCGCTGGCGGCGTGGCTGGTGCCGGCGCTGCCCACCCAGGCGCAGCGCTTCGACCTGGTGGGCGTCGCGTTGTCCGGGGCGGGCATGTTCCTGATCGTCTTCGGCCTGCAGGAGGGCCAGGCCGGTCACTGGCAGCCCTGGGTCTGGGCGCTGATCGTCGCCGGCGTCGGATGCATGTCGGTGTTCGTGTACTGGCAGGCCGTCAACACCCGCGAGCCGCTGATCCCGCTGCGCATCTTCGCCGACCGCGACTTCGGCCTGTGCAACGCCGGGGTCGCCGTTACCGCGTTCGCGATGACGGCGATGATGCTGCCGCTGCCGTTCTTTTTGCAGGGTGGGTGTGGGCTGTCGCCGACGCGTTCGGCGCTGGTGATCGCGCCGATGGCGGTCGTGGGCGGTGCGCTGGCGCCGTTCGTGGGCATTATCGTCGACCGGTACCACCCGGGGCCGGTGCTCGGGTTCGGCTTCTCCACGATGGCGGTCGGGCTCACCTGGCTGTCGTTCGAGATGTCCCCGTCGACGCCGATCTGGCGGCTACTGCTGGCGTTCGCCGTGATCGGCGTCGGCAGCGCGTTCGTGTGGTCGCCGCTGACGGCGACCGCGACGCGCAACCTGCCCACCGAACTCGCCGGCGCGGGTTCGGCGGTCTTCAACTCGGTGCGGCAGCTCGGGGCGGTGCTCGGGAGCGCGGGCATGGCCGCGTTCATGACCTGGCGGATCGGTTCCGAGATGCCGTCCGACGCGCCGTCGGCCTCGGCCGAGGACGCCACCGCCGTGCAACTGCCCGAGTTCCTGCGCGAGCCGTTCGCGGCCGCGATGGCGCAGTCGGTGCTGTTGCCCGCGTTCGTCGTGCTGTTCGGGGTCGTCGCCGCGCTGTTCGTGCTGGGTTTCGCGCCGTCGGCGGGCGCGGGCGGCAAGCCGCCGGACGGGGGCGACGTCGTCGACGACGACTATGACGACGACGAGTACGTCGAACTGCGGCTGGTTCGTGAACCGGACGTCACGCCCCCGGCGCCTGCCCGGCCGGTGCCGGTGCGCCAGCCCGTGCCGGCTGGACCGATCGGCCTCGCGCACAACGGATCTCGCGTCGACGGCGGGAAGCGGTTTCGCCCGATGGCATCGCCCGGCCACCGGTACCGCCCCGATCCGGACGACGATCCTGCCGGCTACGGCCGGCACTCGGGCTAGCTAGCCCTGGGTCAGCGCGAGGAACGCGCCGAGGTCGATCAGGCCGGCGGGCGTGCCGGGCAGGTACTCGGTGAGCAGCCGCGAGCGCACGATCACCGCCGCGTACTGCGCCCTGCTGATGGCGACGTTGAGCCGGTTCCGGTTGAGCAGGAACGAGATCCCGCGCGGCACCACGTCGACCGACGAGGCCGTCATCGACACGAAGACCACCGGTGCCTGCCCGCCCTGGAACTTGTCGACGGTTCCGACCCGGACCGCGCCGAGCCCGGCCTCGCCGAGTCGCCGGCGGATCAGCGTCACCTGGGCGTTGTAGGGCGCCAACACCAGCACGTCGTCGGCGACCAGGGGGCGGATGCCGCGTTCGTCGGTCCACGCCCGGCCGAGCAGCCCGCCGATGTGGGCGGCGATCGCGTCGGCCTCCTCGGCGCTTTCCGTCGAATTGCCTTGGTGTTCCACGACACTCACGTGCACCCCGGGACGTTGCCCGTCGAGGTGGCGCTCTTTGGTGCACGCGTGCGATTGCAGCCGGCCCTCGTAGGACAGCGCGGAGACCGCGGCGCAGACCGCCGGATGCATGCGGTAGGACAGGTCCAGGAAGTAGCCGCGCTCGTCGGGCAGCGTGCGCCGGCCGTCCACCAGCCAGTCCAGCGCCGACGTGTCGACCGGTTCGGGATGCGTGCCCTGGCTGACCTGTGGCAGCTGCTGCGGGTCGCCGAGCAGCAAGAGGTTGGCGGCCGCCGGCGCAACAGCGATGGTGTTGGCCAGGCAGAACTGGCCCGCCTCGTCGATCACCAGCAGGTCCAGGCTGCCCGGCGGCACCCGGTTGGCGTTGGCGAAATCCCAAGCGGTGCCGCCGATCACGCAGCCGTCGTGCTCGGCGATGAAGGACGGGTATTCGTTGGACTCGATCTCCCGCCAGCGCGGGGCGTTGTGTCCGGCGGGTTTCTTGGCGACCCGGCCCGGATCCAGCCCGGCGTCGATCACGCAGCCCAACAGGTTCTCCACCGTGGCGTGCGACTGCGCCACCACGCCGACGCGCCAGCCATGTTCGCCGACAAGGCTTTTGATCACCCGGGCGGCGGTGTGCGTCTTGCCGGTGCCCGGCGGCCCGTGCACGGCGAGGTACGACGAGTCGAGATCGAGGGCGGCGGCGGTGATGTCGGCGACGGCATCGCCGGAGCGCGGCAACGGGGCTTTCATGCGGGGCGCGCGGCGCATCAGAATGTCGATAACGGCGGCGCACGGCAGGGTCGGCAGGTTGGCCGCCAGGGCGGCGGCGGTCGTTTCGATCGAGGCCCGCAGCGCCGTGGTGGGAATGGGAGGCCCCGGGGTGAGCGCGAACGGCAGCTGGTCAAAGGTGTTGCCGTCGTTGCCGACCCGCTCGACGATGGTCACCTCGGTGGGGACCGCCGGATCGTTGACCGCCAGTATTTCGGCGCGACCGGCCGCGCGCCGGTCGGGGTTGTCGGCCATGCTCGGCGGGGCAGGGGGCTCGTAGAGCGCGAAGACATCGGTCATCAATTCGCCGCGCGCCAGCTCACCCCTGAGGCGCACATGTCGCCGCGGCTTGCGCGCGCGGGGCGGGGTATGCCAGTCGGCGTCGACCGACGCCGCATCGGCGATGAAGACGTCGGTGTCGTCGGCCCACTCCTCGACCGGGAAGTTCAGCCGGTCGAAGTGCGCCCACCAGAACGGCTTGTCCTCGCGCCGGTGGTAGCCGCGCGCCGCGGCCACCAGCGCCACCGCGGTCTGCTCGGGCGTGCGGTCGGCGACGCCCGCGTCGCCGGTGAACGCCGACAACGTCATCGCCAGCTGGTCGCGGTCCTCGACCCGGTTGCCCTCCGGAACCGGTTGCGCGCCAACGGGTACGACACCGGATTCGTAGGCGCGCAGCATCAGCCAGTTGCGCAATGCCAGTGTCGAACGGCAGTCATAGTGGTTGTAGTCCTCGATCTGTTTGAGCAGGGACGCGGCGTCGTCCAGTTGGCCCTCGTCCTTGAGTTGGCAGTAGCGGGCGTACGAGGTGATCGAATCGGCGGCCGTCGTGACGTCACCGGCGCGCAGCTGTGACCCCATGTACAGCGGCTCGAGCGCCTTGAGGCCGAACGACTCGGCGCCCACCCGAATGCTCTTGCGCACCAGGGGATAGAGGTCGACCAGCGTGCCGCTGCGCAGCAGTTCGTCGATGTCGTCCTCGCCGACCCCGTACCGGCCGGCGAGCCGCAGCAGCGCCGTCTTCTCGTACGGCGCGTAGTGGTAGATGTGCATGTTGGGGCGGCGCTTGCGGCGCCTTTTCACCATCGCGAGGAAGTCGACGAGCGCCTTGCGCTCGTCGACCCGGCTGTGCGCCCACCGCGGGTGGAAATTCCCGCCGGCCTCCAGGACGCCGAACAGATACTCCAGGCCCCAGTCGTGCCCGTCGGCCGTCCACAGCGGGTCGCCTTCGAAGTCGAAGAACAGGTCACCGGGGTCCGGCTCGGGCAGCAGGGTCAGCGGCTGCGGGTCGACGACCGCGAACTGCGGGGTGCCGGTGTCGCGTTGGCGCACTTGCAGTTTGGCCTGCGCGGTCAGCTTGCTCAGCGCGCTGGGCGCCAGCCCGGGTACCGGCGTCGCGCGGTCGGCCAGCGCGGCGACCGTGGTGACGCCGGCGTCGAACAGCTTGTCGCGCTGGGCGACTCGCATCCCGGCGACCAGCAGCAGGTCGTCGGTGGCGCGCAACTGCTCGGTGCACAGCGGGCAGTGGAAACACGCGCTGACGTTTTGGTCGTCCCAGCGCACCGGGGTGCCCGCGGCGTGGTGCTCGTCGAGCAGCCGCTGCAGCAGCGCGCGCTGGGAACGGTAGACCGGGACCAGGTCGCCGACGCGGTAGCGCACGACGGCGCCGTCGCCCAGCTCCAGCTCGGCCTCGGGCGCGACCGGGACGCCCGAGCCGGCGAGCGCGTCGGCGTAGGCGGCCAGCTGCAGCAAAGCGGGCACCTTGGGCGAGCGGGCCAGTTTGGTGTCGGCGACCCGGTACCGTTCGCCGTCGAGCACCAAGAAGTCCGCGAACCCGACGAATCGGCCGTCGAACATCGCGGCCTGATACACCACCGGGGCGCGGTTGGCGATCGCGCGCCGGGTTGCCTCGGCGGCGGCCGCAAAGCCGGCCGGCGTGTAGGCCGGGCGACCGATGACCGCGACCGCATCGCCGAACTCGTCGCGGTATCGCGCGAGGCGGCGTCGTTCGTGTTCGGTACCCAGGGCGGAGGTTCGGGCGAGCAGTTCGTCCTCGACACACACGGCGGAGCCGCGGCCGAGTTTCGCGTCGAAATCCCGCAGGAGCGCGTATTCGCACCGGGCGGCGGACGCGAGGTCCGACGCGCTGTAGACGACGGTTTCACCGGTGACGAACACAGCTGTAACTGTAGGCGAGGGGACCGACACGGCTCGGCCCGGCGAGCGGGGTGGCGGTTGGGCGCGTGCGTTCGACGTTCCGCGTGAAACGCGCTGTGCGGCAGGGTAATCGCGCAAGTCTGCGGGGCGCATGCGGCGGAGCCGTAGCTGGGCGGTAGCTTCGGCAGGTGATCGTTACGGGGGCCTTTCTCGCCGAAGCGGCCGCGGTGGTCGACAACAAACTGAACGTCACCGGCGGCGTGCTGTCCCGATTCGTGGTCGGGCCCGACCGGTTCGCCAGCTTTCTGCTCGTGGTGCTGACGCAGTCCGATGCCGACGACGATGACCGGCTCGACGTCGAGATCTGGCCCCCGGCGGGGCAGAAGCCCCTTCGCGTCGCCTTCCACATGCCCCCGGAGGCCACCGTCGGCGAAATCGGGTTCGCCTTCTTCCCGGTGTCGGTGGCCATGCCCGTCGACGGCCGCTGGGTGATCGTCGTCGCCGGGGGCCCCGGCGTGATCTCGCTTCCGCTGATCGTGACCAGCTGACCCGACGGGGTCGCGGTTCGGGCCTAAATCGCCCCAATGGCCATCGGGCCGGGCGGCCGACGAAATATATGAAAATACCGAAAGTCGCTTTACATCTTCTCAAACATGCCTATAGTACGGTTCTGACGTAAATCCCCTAATGTGCGGCATGTTCGATGGGAGCCCAAGATGTCCTACCTGATCGCAGCACCCGAGGCCTTGGCCAGTGCCTCCACCGACTTGAGCGCGATCGGGGAGGCGATCCGGGAAGCGACCGCGGCGGCGGCCCCGTCGACCACGGGAATTGCGCCGGCGGCCGCCGATGAGGTGTCGGCGGTGCTGACGCAGCTGTTCGGCGGCTTCGGACAGCAGTTTCAGGCACTCAGCGCCCAGTCGGCCGCCTTCCATGACCAGTTCGTGCAGTTGATGAACTCGGGCGGGCTCGCGTATGCGGCCACCGAGGCCGCCAACTCCTCACCGTTGGGCACGTTGCAGCACGACCTGCAGGCCCTCGCGGCGAACCCGTTCTCGCCGGTGAAGGACCTGACCGGGCGCCCGCTGTTCGGTGACGGCGCCAACGGCGCGGCCGGGACCGGGCAGGCCGGTGGCGACGGCGGGTGGCTCTTCGGCAACGGGGGCAACGGCGGGTCGGGCGCAAACGCCGCCAACGGTGGGAACGGCGGGGCCGGCGGGTCGGCCGGGCTGTGGGGCCACGGCGGTGCCGGTGGGGCGGGCGGCAACGCCACCGCCGCCGGCGGGCACGGCGGCAACGGCGGAGCCGGCGGTGCCAATGGGCTGTTGGGCGGCGGTAACGGTGGGGCCGGCGGGATCGGCGGTATGGGTGCTCAAGGTCTGGTCGGGTCGACCGGCACGGTGGGCGTCAACAGCGGCCACGGCGGTGACGGCTTCGCCGGTGGGGCCGGCGGTAACGGTGGGGCCGGTGGGGCCAACCAGGCGCTGTTCGGCGGGGCCGGCGGCGCCGGTGGGGCCGGCGGTCAGGGCGGCATGGGCGGCACCGGCGGTGCCGGGGCGAGCGGCGTGGGCTCCGGCGTGGCCGGCGGCGACGGTGGTACCGGCGGGACGGGCGGCGCCGCCGGGGCCGGCGGGGCCGGTGGCGCCAACAGGGGGATGATGGGCGGGACCGCCGGCGTGGCGGGTCACGCGGGAACCGGCGGCCAGGGCGGCACCGGCGGTGTCGGTGGCCAGGGTGACGTGGGGGCCCAAGGCGCGGTGGGCGTCAGCGCAGGCCAAGGCGGTCAGGGCTTCGCCGGTGGGACCGGCGGTGCGGGCGGCACCGGCGGCAGCGCGGGAGTCGGCGGCGTCAACGGCAATGGCGGGGTCGGCGGCCATGGCGGCCAGGGCGGCGACGGTGGCGAGGGCGCCAGCGGAGTGGGCTCCGCCGTGGCCGGCGGCAACGGCGGCGGCGGCGGTACCGGCGGCGACGCGGGCGCCGGCGGGGCGGCCGGCACCGGCGCGGGTGCTGCGGGCACCGCGGGCCACGCGGGCACCGGCGGTGACGGCGGCAAGGGCGGCGCCGGCGGCGACGGGGATGTCGGGGCGGCCGGCGCGGAGGCCGTCAACGCCGGCCAGGGTGACGTCGGCTTCGACGGCGGCACCGGCGGTGCAGGCGGTCACGGCGGCAACAGCGCGGCGGGCGGGACCAACGGTTCCGGCGGCCAGGGCGGTGACGGCGGTCGGGGCGGCGACGGCGGGACCGGCGCCAACTTCACCACCACGGGCAATGACCTCGACCACGGCGGCATCGGCGGCAAGGGCGGCCACGGTGGCGCCGCGGGTGCCGGCGGCGCGGCTGGCACCGGCGGCACCGGCGGCACCGACGGCAACGGCGGACACGGCGGCGACGGCGGCACCGGCGGCCACGGCGGCCAGGGCGGCCCGGGCGCTGCCACCCCCGACCCGTCGCGGCCCAGCGGCGTCGACTCGCCGTCCGGCGGCAGCGGCGGCATCGGTGGTGACGGCGGCGCCGGCGGCGACGCGGGCGGCTCGACCGGCCACGCGGGCACCGGCGGCGCGGGCGGCACCGGCGGCATCGGCGGCACCGGGGGCACCAGCCCGGGCTACGGAGGCAGCTACGGCGGCTTCGGCGGCAACGGCGGCCAAGGCGGGATTGGCGGCAACGGCGGCGGCACGCCTCACGGCGGAACCAACGGCGACGGCGGCGCCGGTGGCGGCGGGGGCGAGGGTGGCCTCGGCGGCTACAACACCTCCGACGTGGGCAACTTGATCACGGCCGGCGGCGGTGGCGGCGGCGGCATCGGCGGGGCCGGCGGCGACGCCGGCACTGGCACCGGCACCGGCGGCGCCGGTGGCACGGGCGGCACGGGCGGCACCGGCGGCTCCGGCAACCAGGCCCTCGCCACCGTCGGCGGCAACGACCAGGCGATCGGGTTCGGCGGCGCCGGCGGCACCGGCGGTGCCGGTGACCTCGCGTCCGGCACCACCGGCGGCGCAGGCGGCGGCGGTGGTGGCGGCGGCGCGGGCGGTACCGTCGCGGCCGGTAACGCCGCGGGCGGTGGTGGCGGCGGCGGCGGTGGGGCCGCATCCGTCAACGGCGCCGCCGGGCACGGCGGCACCGGCGGCAACGCGGAGCTGTTCGCCGGTGACGGTACGACGACCACGACCAACGGCGGCCTCGGCGGCGCTGGTGGCACCAACGCCACCGGCACCGGCGGTGGTGGCGGCGGCGGCGCCTCGAACATCCCGGACCTGGTACAGGTCGGCGACGGTGCCCCCGGCGCCGATGGTGCCGATGGCGGTGCGGGCGGTCTCGGCATCGGTACGAACAACTCCGGCGGCCCCGGTGGCGCCGCAGGGAATGGCGGTACCGGCGGCCTGTCCTTCGGCGGGATCCAGAGCGGCGCGGAAGGCCGCCCGGGGACATACCCGTCATGGACCGGCAACCCGTAACCCCGGGGGCTCGACCGGCCGGCTTGGCTCAGTGGCCCGGGGTGTTGCCGATCAGCTGGACGCCGTTGCCGTCCCAGTGGAACCGCACGTCGGTGTTGAGCCCGTTGACGCCGCCGGGATAGGTCAAAGCGACTGTGTCGCCGGTGGTTTGGGCCGCGTCGATGCCGTTGAACCCGTAGGTGTCCGGCACGCCTTGGGGGATGAACTGGCCCAGATGGAACAGCACCGCCCGCGTCGTCGGGTTGACGGCGTTGGTGTTGGCCTTGATGATCACCGCCGACAGCTGGGCGCACTCGTTGTAGTTGCCGGCCACCGGCTCCGGACTCCAGGGCTGCTGGCTGCGCGGGTCGTTCGGTAGCTCGGACACCACCTTCGCGATGGTGGGCGAGGCCAAATTGACCGCGCACGGGTCGGCCGGCGCCGCGCTACCGGGCGGCGCGGCGACGCCGGACGTCGGGATCGGCGTGGCGGGGGCGGTGATCGACGCCGTCGACGTCGTCGTGGTGGCCTGCGGCGTCTTGGCGACCGTGGAATCTCCCGAACCGCAACCGGTCAAAGCAACGGTGGCCGACGCGAGAACGGCTACGCCCGTCAGCGCACGGCAGGGTAGCGAGCACACATCGCCAAACCGTACCGGCACCGACCCAGCCGGCGCAGCAGGCGCGGCCGGGACCCGCAGCGCCCAGCTTCGCTGGGCCCCCCAGCACAACTAGACTCTTGACACGATGACCCTCCCGGACAGCCCACCCGAGGCTGCCTCTCCCACGTTCGCGGACCTGCAGATTCACCCTGCGGTCCTGAAGGCGACCGCCGACGTCGGCTACGAAACGCCGACGGCCATCCAGGCGGCGACGATCCCGCCGCTGCTGGCCGGATCCGACGTCGTCGGGCTCGCGCAGACCGGCACCGGCAAGACGGCGGCGTTCGCGATCCCGATCCTGTCCAAGATCGACGCCAAGAGCACCGCGACACAGGCGCTGGTGCTCGCACCCACCCGCGAGCTGGCCCTGCAGGTGGCCGAGGCGTTCAGCCGCTACGGCACCCACCTGCCCAAGATTCACGTGCTGCCGATCTACGGCGGCTCGTCCTACGGCGTGCAGCTGGCCGGGCTGCGCCGCGGCGCGCAGGTGGTGGTCGGCACCCCCGGCCGGGTCATCGACCACCTGGAACGCGGCACGCTGGACCTGTCCCACCTCGACTACCTCGTGCTCGACGAGGCCGACGAGATGCTCACCATGGGCTTCGCCGAGGACGTCGAACGCATCCTGTCCGAAACGCCCGAATACAAACAGGTTGCGCTGTTCTCGGCGACCATGCCCCCGGCGATCCGCAAGCTCACCACCAAATACCTGCACGACCCGGTGGAAATCACCACCAAATCGAAAACCGCCACCGCGCAGAACATTTCGCAGCGCTACATCCAGGTCGCCGGCCCCCGCAAGATGGACGCGCTCACCCGCCTGCTCGAAGTGGAGCCGTTCGAGGCGATGATCGTGTTCGTGCGCACCAAGCAGGCCACCGAGGAGGTCGCCGAAAAGCTGCGGGCCCGAGGCTTTTCCGCCGCCGCCATCAACGGCGACATCCCGCAGGCGCAGCGCGAGCGGACCATCGCCGCGCTGAAGAACGGCAGCCTCGACATCCTGGTCGCCACCGACGTGGCGGCCAGGGGCCTTGACGTGGACCGCATCTCGCATGTCCTGAACTACGACATCCCGCACGACACCGAGTCCTACGTGCACCGCATCGGGCGCACCGGCCGCGCCGGGCGCAGCGGCACCGCGGTGCTGTTCGTGTCCCCGCGGGAACGCCACCTGCTCAAGGCTATCGAAAAGGCCACCCGGCAACCGCTCACCGAGGCCGAGCTCCCCACCGTCGAGGACGTCAACGCCCAACGGGTGGCGAAATTCGCCGACTCCATCACCGACGCGCTCGCCGCCCCGGGAATCGACCTGTTCCGCAAGCTGATTCAGGACTACGAGCGCGAGCACGACGTCCCGATGGCCGACATCGCCGCCGCGCTGGCGGTGCAGTCCCGCGACGGCGAGGCGTTCCTGATGGCGCCCGAGCCGCCGCCGGAACGGCGTGAACGCCGGGAGCGTCAAGAGCGCCCCGAAAGACCCAGGCAGTCAAGGAACTTCGCCACTTACCGGATCTCGGTGGGCAAGCGGCACAAGATCGGCCCGGGCGCGATCGTCGGCGCCATCGCCAACGAGGGCGGCCTGCACCGCAGCGACTTCGGCCACATCGCCATCGGGCCGGACTTCTCGCTCGTCGAGCTACCGGCCAAGCTGCCCAAGTCAACGCTGAAAAAGCTCGAGCAGACCCGCATCTCGGGCGTGCTGATCGACCTGCGGCCGGACCGCTCACCGGGCAAAACGAAACCACGCCGGTGACGCTCTCCGAGGAACGCGACGCCCAGGGCGGGCTCGAGCAGGTCGCCCACGTCGACCGCGTCGCGTCGCTGACCGGCATCCGCGCCGTCGCCGCGCTCACCGTCGTGGGCACCCACGCGGCCTACACCACCGGCAAGTACACCCACGGCTATTGGGGCCTGGTCGGTTCCCGGCTGGAGATCGGCGTGCCGATCTTCTTCGTGCTGTCGGGCTTCCTGCTGTTCCGGCCGTGGGTGAAGTCGGCCGCCACCGGCGCGCCGCCGCCGTCGCTGAGTCGCTATGCGCGACACCGGGTTCGGCGCATCATGCCGGCCTACGTCATCACCGTGCTGGTCGCCTATGTGCTCTACCACTTCCGCGAGGCCGGCCCGAACCCCGGGCACACGTGGCTGGGGCTGGTGCGCAACCTGACGCTGACGCAGATCTACTGCAACGGCTACCTCGGCAAGTACCTGCACCAGGGCCTGACGCAGATGTGGAGCCTGGCGGTGGAGGCCTCGTTCTACGTCGTGCTGCCGTTGCTGGCCTACCTGCTGCTGGTGCTGATCGCCCGGCGGCGCTGGCAGCCCAACCTGATGCTGGCCGCCCTGGCGGCGATGGCGCTGATCAGCCCGGGGTGGCTGGTCCTGGTGCACACCGACCACTGGTTCCCCGACGGTGCCCGGCTCTGGCTGCCGACCTACCTGGCGTGGTTCCTGGCCGGCATGGCGCTGGCCGTGCTGCAGGCGATGAAGGTGCACTGCTACGCGTTCATGGCCATCCCGCTGGCGGTCATCTGCTACTTCATCGCCTCCACGCCGATCGCCGGCGCACCCACGACGTCGCCGGCCACGCTGAGCCAAGCCGTCTGCAAGACCGTGTTCTACGCCGTCATCGCCGCGCTCGCGGTGGCGCCGCTGGCGTTGGGAAATCAGGGTGCGTACGCGCGGCTGCTGGCCAGCCGGCCGATGGTGTGGCTCGGCGAGATCTCCTACGAAATCTTCCTGATCCACCTCATCACGATGGAATTCGCGATGGTCTACATCGTCCGCGCCCACGTCTACACCGGCTCGATGGGCTACCTGTTCGTCGCGACGCTGGCGGTGACCATTCCGCTCGCCTGGCTGTTGCACCGCTTCACCCGGGTCAAGGACGGCTAGGTGAACGACGACGAAGGCGGGACGGTTCTTCACCCCCGCCTGACCCTGCTCGCGGTGTGCCTCGCGGTGTTCATGCTGCTGCTCGACATGACGATCGTCTCCGCCGCGCTGGCCAACATCCAGGCGTCCCTGGACGCCGACCTCAGCGGTTTGCAGTGGGTCGTCGACGCCTACGCGCTGCCGATGGCGGGGCTGCTGCTCACCGCGGCGACGTTGGGTGACCGGCTCGGGCGCCGACGGCTGTATCTGGCCGGGATGACGGCATTCACGCTGGCCTCGGCCGGCTGCGCGCTGGCCCGCAGCATCGAGGTGCTGAACCTGTGTCGGGCGCTACAGGGCGCGGGCGGGGCGGTGCTGCTGGGCGTCTCGCTGCCGATGGTCGCCGCGGCCTTCCCCGAACAGCGCCGCCGGGGCATCGCGATCGCGATCTACGGCGCCGTGATGGGCGCGGGCGCCGCCGTCGGTCCCCTGCTCGGCGGGGCGCTGGTCGGGGTTTTCGGCTGGGAGTCGATCT
Organism: Mycobacterium sp. E2327; assembly: GCF_001672675.1. NCBI lineage: Bacteria > Bacillati > Actinomycetota > Actinomycetes > Mycobacteriales > Mycobacteriaceae > Mycobacterium > Mycobacterium sp. E2327. The sequence continues at coordinate 23,432 of NZ_LZKE01000179.1, read as the reverse complement.
TCCTGATCAACGTGCCGATCGGACTGGCCGCCCTGTTGATCGCCGTGCGGTTCGTCCCGGAAACCGTTGGCGCGCAAGACCGCCCGCTCGACCTAGTCGGCACGGCCGTGTTGTCGGCGGCGTTGTTCGCGGGCGTATACGTGTTGATCGAGGGCAACCACCGCGGCTGGACGAGCGGCGTGATTCTGGCCCTGGGCGCGTTCGCGGCGTCGGGCCTGGCGGTATTCATTTGGTGGGAGTCGCGCTCCGGCGCGCCGATGCTCGACCTACAGATGGTGCGCCGCCCGGGTTTCGCGGGGGTGTCCCTCGCGGCGTTCGCCGCGGCCGGAACCCTGATCGCCTCGACCAACTACCTGGCGCTGTACTTCATGAACACGCTGGGATACAGCCCATTTCAGGCCGGCCTGCGGGCCCTGCCGCTGACCGTCGCCTGCGTGCTGGGCGCCCCGCTGGCCATGATCGCCGCGCGATATTTTCCGGCGTGGACATCGATCCCGGCGGGGGTGGCGCTGATCGCGGCGGGGCTGTGGCTGACCACCGGCGTCGACGCCGACACTCAATGGACCCATTTCATCGCCGGTTCCGTCGTGGCCGGGCTCGGCCTCGGCGGCCTGTTCGCGTTGACGTCCGACATCGCACTGCAATTCGTCCCGGTCGAGGACGCCGGGATGGCGACCGGCGCGGTGAGCACGGTTCGCCAGGTCGGCATCCTGGCCGGTGTCGCGGGACTGGGCGCCCTGTTCGGCCGGCGCGGGTCCGACAGCGCCACCCACGAACTCGCCCGGCTCGGCGTCGCCGGCCCCGGGCCCGCGCAACGCCTCGTGGATCGGTTGTCCGCGGGCGCGGGCCTGCGGGCGCTCGATTTCCTGCCCGCCGAATACCGTGCCGCGCTGCCGGCGATCGCGCGGGCGGCCCGTCAGGCCAGCGCCGCCGGAATACAGGTCGCCCTCGTCGCCGCGGCCATCGCGGCGACCGCCGCGGCGGTGGCGAGCGCGATCTTGATCGCCGTCGGCGCGCGCCGCCACGATGAGCCCGAAATGCCGTTTGCTGAAGGCATGCCCGTGTAACGTTCCGGTCCATGTTGGGCGATGCGATCATCATCCCGGCGACGGATAACAACCGTTACAGCGTGATCATCTCCAGCGACCCGGCAAACATCGAAGCCGCGCAGCGGCTGCGTTACCAGACGTTTGCCGAGGAAATGGGTGCGGCGCTGCCGCAGGCGATCCGCGGACCCCGGACGGGGGAGATGATCGACGTCGATCAGTTCGATCCGTACAGCGATCATCTGCTGGCGAGGGACGAGACGAGCGGGCAGATCGTCGGGTGCTACCGGCTGCTGCCGCCCGACGGCGCCAAGGCCGCCGGCGGCCTGTTCGCCGACACCACCTTCGACATCGGTGGCCTGAACGAGTTGCGCTCCGAGCTCGTCGAACTCGGCCGGGTCAGTGTGCATCCCGACCACCGCAGCGGGGCGGTCATGGGCTTGTTGTGGGCGGGCATCCTTCGATACCAGGAAATCAGCGGCTATCAGTGGGGGATCGGGTCGCTGTCGGTCCGGATGGAAGACGGCGGGCCCCGCGGGGCGCTGGCGCGCGGCGTGCGCGATATGGCCTTGGGCAAGCATGCCGCCCCCGACCGATACCGGGTCTATCCGCGAAACCCCGTCACGGTCAACGGATTGAGCCTTTCCGAGCTGCCCGACCCGGGACCCGTGCGCATTCCGCCCATGGTGCAGGGCTCGCTGCGGATCGGCGGGACGATCTGCGGGGAGCCCTCCTACGATCCGGACTTCGACATGGCCGACTTCATCGTGCTCATCAACAGGGCCACGGTGCGCGAACGATACCTGGAACGATTGGCGCGGTCTTATGCCCATACCTGAGAAGACCGGCCTGCTGGGCGTCGGCTTCGGGCCGTCCAACCTCGCGTTGGCGATCGCCCTCGCCGAGCGACGCATGACCGCCGTCTTCATGGAGGAGCAGCCCGAATTCGGTTGGCACCCGGGGATGCTGCTGCCGCACGCCCGCATGCAGATTCCGTTCCTCAAGGACCTGGTCACGCTGCGAAACGTCAAGAGCGACTTCACGTTCCTGAACTACCTCAGCGAGCGCGGCCGGCTCGTCGAGTTCATCGGCCTGCACACGCTGTTTCCCAGCCGGATGGAGTTTCACGACTATCTCGAGTGGGCCGCGGACCGGGTCGCCGCCGACGTTCGCTACGGCCATCGTGTCGTGGAAATCTCCTCGGGTGAACCGGGGTTCGTGGTACGGACCGAACCCGATCGCGTCATCCACGCCGGGGCGTTGGTCTTGGCGACTGGCCTGCACCCCGTGCTGCCCGACGGAGTGGTCGAAAGTCCGCGCCAGTGGCACAGCCACCGGCTGCTCGACAACCTGGCCGCGCTGAACCTTTCTGCCCCAGGGCGATTCGCCGTCGTCGGCGCGGGTCAAAGCGCGGCCGAGGTCGTCGCCCACCTCCACGAGACGTATCCCCAGGCCGAGGTGCACGCAATCTTCGCTCGCTACGGATACAGCAGCGCCGACGACAACCCCTACGCGAATAGGATTTTCGACCCGTCGGCGATGGACGAGTTTTATTGCGCCGACACGGAAGTGCGGCAGCAGCTGCTCGATTACCATCGGTCGACCAACTACTCGGTGGTCGATCCGGAGCTGATTGGCGAGCTTTATTCGCGCGAGTATGCCGAGCGGGTGGCGGGCGATCGACGGCTGTTCATGCACAACGCCTCGGAAGTCGTTGCCGCGCGGGAGTTTCCGGACAAAGTGCGCCTGACGGTGACCCATCTGATCGATCGCTCGCGTGCGACGCTGGACTTCGACGCGGTGGTGTATGCGACGGGCTACGAACCGCTGGACGTCCGGTCTTTCCTGGGAGACCTGGCCGGCCGGTACGAATTCGACTCACTCGGGCGGCCGGCAGTCACCCGGGACTATCGGCTGGTGGCCAGGGCCGGGGAGCCGGGCGACATCTACCTCAACGGCGCGGTCGAGCACACCCACGGCCTGTCGTCGTCGTTGCTGTCCAACGTCGCGGTGCGCGCCGGCGAGATCGTCACCGCGGTCGCGGCGCGCGAGCAGCGACGGCCACACGTCGCCTCCGCGTAGCACGGCGGCGATCCGCCGTTGTCACATCGGCCCCATTTGTATCTGCGCTGAGCGGCCGAGGTTTTGCCCGCCTCACAGCGACTGTCCGGTTGCGCGGCGCCGCAGCGGCTCGCTGTCGCTGTGAGGCGGGCACGACGGGTATTGGTCCTCGATCTAGCCCCGAGCGGAAACCGGCGCCACGATCGGGACGACGAACTCCTCGATCATCGCCCGCTCGTCGGCCTCGTCCCGACCGGGGTAGGTCAGCAGCGACGTGAGCACCCGCACCACCCAGCGGGCCCGGCGCTCCACGACGCCGCGATCTTCCGGGCCGAGCGAGCCGACGAACGCGGCGGCCAACGCGGTGATCACCTCCGACTGTGCCAGTTCGCCGCCGACCGGCGGGCGGCTGACGGCGAACCACGCTGACAACGCGGGACTTTCGCGCACCATCCGCAGCGCGGCGGTCATGCTCGCCACCAGCCGTTCGCGCGGGTCGTCGACGCCGCCGATCTCGTCGGCGATCGCGCGGCCGAGCCGGCGCGCCTCGCGGTGGACGTACGCGGTCCGCAGCGCCTCCCGGTTCTCGAAGTACCGGTACAGCGTCGCGCGGGAACAGCCCGCCGCCCTGGCGATCTCGTTCATGCCGATCGAAGCCTGGTCCCGCCGCGTGTACAGCGCCTCGGCCGCGTCGAGGATCCGGTCCACGGCCGCCTCGCCGCGGCGGTCGGCCAGCCAGTCGGTCATCGGGAGCTCACCCGGATCGGCACCGACAACGGCCGGCGCACGTAGCTGCCGCCGGACCACACGATGCGGGGCACGTCGACCTCGAAATCCGGGCAGCGGGAAAGCAATTCGGTCAGCGCGACCCGCGATTGCATCCGGGCCGCCGCCGCGCCCAGGCAGTGGTGCGCGCCGTGGCTGAAGGTCAAGATGTTGCGCGGGCAGCGGGTCACGTCGAGTTCGCCCGCGTCCGGCCCGTATTGGCGCTCGTCGCGGTTGGCCGACCCGTAGAGCAGCAACACCTTGCGACCGGCCGGGACGGTCGCGCCCTCAACCGTCACGTCGCGGGTGGTGGTGCGCGCCAGGCCCTGCACCGGCGACGTCAGCCGCAGCAGCTCCTCGACCGCGTCGGGGATCAAGCCCGGGTCGTCGGCCAAGCGCCGCCGCTGGTCCGGGCGCTCATGCAGCAAAGGCATTGAGCCGCCGAGCATTCCGGTGACGGTGTCGTTGCCGCCGGTGACCATCGTGAACGTGAACGCCAGCACCGACAGCGTCCCGGCGACGTCCCCGTCCGCGCCCACCCCGGCCGCCACCAGGTGCGAGATCGTGTCGTCCTCGGGTTCGGTTCGGCGTCGCTCGATCAGCGCGGTGAAGTAGGCCATCATCGACCCGACCGCGTCCAGCGAAGTGCCGATTCCCCCCTCGGACGTGTTGGCCGCGACGATCGCCTGCGTCCAGCCGTCGAACTGCGCCCGATCTTCCTCGGGCACACCGAGATAGTGCGCGACGACCATCGAGGGCAGCGGCTTGAACAGTTCGGTCACGATGTCGCCGCCGCCGTCGGCGCGGATCTTCTCGATGCGCTCGACGACGAACTCGCGCACCTTGGGCTCCACCGCCTCGACCTGTCGCGGCGTGAAACCGCGGGACACCAGCTTGCGAAACTCGGTGTGCACCGGCGGATCCTGCATCACGAACGGCGGATTATCTTGCAGTCCAATCATCTCCAGCTCGCCGTACTCCACCGTCAGGCCCTGCGCGGAGGAGAACGTCTCGTGGTCGCGTGCGGCGGCCCAGACGTCGGCGTGCCGGGACAGCACGTAGTAATCGCGGTCGGGGCGACCCTCGGGGACGACGTGGTGCACCGGGTCGTGGTCGCGCAGCGCGCGGTACATCGGCCAGGGATTGGGCCACGTCTCGGCGGTGGCCAGTTGAAAACCGTGAGACATCACCCGTGACATGTCTCATTACTAAGGCATCTTGCGACACATGTCAACCGTTGTACACTTCGTTCAGTCCGTACTGAACGAACAAGATGGAGCGAGATGACTCCGGAGGAAACCGAGTTCGTCGACCGCTTGGGCCTGTTCTTCGAGCTGCTCGGCGCCACCCGCACCATGGGCCGCGTCTACGGGTGGCTGCTGATCTGCGATCCGCCGGCGCAGTCGCTGACCCAGCTGGCCGGCGCCCTGTCGGTGAGCAAGGCCTCGATCAGTACCGTCGCGCGCCAGCTGCTGGAGGGCGGCATGGTGGAGCGGTTGCCCAGCCCCGACCGCCAACACCTCTACCGCGTCGCCCCGGGCGGGTTCACCAGCGTGATGGAAACCCAGCTTTCGCTGATGCGACTGGGCATCGAGCCCGCCGAGTACGCCCTGTCCGTGCTGGGGGAGGACCGCGCCGAACAGCGCGAGCGGGTCGAGGACTTCCGCGACTTCTGCGAGTTCTGCACCCGCGACTACCGCGACCAGCTGATGCGGATGTGGACCGAATATCGGGAGGCAAAAAGGAAGCCATGACAATGACAGACAAGGTCGACTTCACCGACGTGGCCTGGGGATCGGTGGAATGGACCAACCTGTGCACGCTGTACCTGCGGGCCTACGAAACCCGTTCGCCCGAACCGATTCTCGACGATAAGGCCGCCGCCGAGGCGGTCGACCGCATCGCATACGACTGGGAGCGCATGCGCCGCGCCTCCTGGCCCCGGTCCAACCAGTACCTGGTCACCATGCGCGCCAAACAGTTCGACGACTGGAGCGCCGACTTCCTGCGCCGCCACCCGGACGCCGTCGTGCTGCACCTCGGGTGCGGAATGGACACCCGCGCGTTCCGGCTGCATCCGCCGGACACCGTGCTGTGGTTCGACGTCGACCAACCGGAGGTGATCGCGTTGCGGCGCAAGCTGTACGACGACGCTGACCGCTATCGGATGATCGGCTCGTCGGTGACCGACGCGGTGTGGCTGGACGAGGTGCCCGCCGACCGCCCGACGCTGATCGTCGCGGAGGGCCTGCTCATGTACCTCACCGGGGCCGAAGTGCGCACGCTGCTACAGCGCCTCACCGATCGGTTCGGCAGCGGCGAAATGGCTTTCGACACCGCGTCGCCGCTGGCACCGCGGCTGTCGAAGGTCCTCACCAAGGGCATCACCAAGTGGGGCATCCGCGACGCCCGCGAACTCGAGCGGTGGAACCCGCGGCTACGCTTCCTCGAGCGCTCGCCGGTCGGGGCGCTCTACCAACGCATCCCCTCGGCGCCGCTACGCCTGCTCTGGCGGCTGGTCAACGCGACGCCGATGGGCAACTACGACGTGCTCAACCGCTTCGCGTTCTGAGCTGTTCAAAGTCGTGCGCTAGATGGCCGCGCCCGGGTTCAGGATCCCGAGCGGGTCCAGCGCCCGCTTGATGCGCTGGTTCAACTCCATCACCTCGGGGCCGAGGTAGCCGTCCAGCCACGGCCGCTTCAACCGGCCGACGCCGTGCTCACCGGTGATCGTGCCGCCCAATCCGACTGCCAAGTCCATGATCTCGCCGAAGGCGAGGTGGGCGCGCTCGGTCATCGCGGCGTCGGCGGGGTCGTAAACGATCAGCGGATGGGTGTTGCCGTCGCCCGCGTGCGCGATCACCGAGATCATCAAATCCCGTTCCGACGCGATGCGCTCGATTCCCGAGACCAGCTCGCCCAGCGCCGGCAGCGGCACCCCGACGTCCTCCAGCAGCAGCGACCCCTTGGCCTCCACCGCGGGGATGCAGAACCGGCGGGCGGCCACGAAGGCCTCGCCCTCGTCCGGGTCGTCGGTCGAAAACACCTCCGTGGCACCGTTTTCCGCGAACACCTCGGCGATCACCGCCGCGTCCTCGCCCGACGCGCGGCCCCGCTCGTCGGAACCGGCCACCAGCATCGCGGCCGCCCCGCGATCCAGGTCCATACGCAAGCTGTCCTCGACGGCGTTGATCGCCACCGCGTCCATGAACTCCAGCATCGAGGGGCGAAGCCGCGCAACGACTCCCAGCACCGCGTCGACGGCCGAGGTGACCGAGGCGAACGTCGCGACCACCACGCTGGATACGTTCTGCGCGGGCAGCAGCCGCAGCGTCACCTCGGTGACGACGCCCAGCGTGCCCTCGCTGCCCACGAACAGCTTGGTCAGCGAGAGGCCCGCGACGTCCTTCAGCCGCGGGCCGCCCAGCCGCACCGCGGTGCCGTCAGCCAGCACCACCTGCATGCCCAGCACGTAATCGGTGGTGACGCCGTACTTCACGCAGCACAGGCCGCCGGCGTTTGTCGCGATGTTGCCGCCGATGCTGCAGATCTCGAACGACGACGGGTCGGGCGGATACCACAGCCCGTAGGACGCGACGGCCTTCTTCACCTCGGCGTTGAACAGGCCCGGCTGGCAGACCGCGGTGCGCGTGACCGGGTCGACGGTGATGTCGCGCATCTTCTCCGTCGACAGCACGATGCCGTCGTCCAGCGCGGTGGCGCCGCCGGACAGGCCGCTTCCGGCTCCGCGCGTCACCACCGGCACCCGGTGTGCGGTGGCCCAGCGCAGGACCGTCTGCACCTCCTCGGTGCGCCGCGGCCGCACCACGGCCAGCGGCTTGCCGGCCGACGGGTCGAAGGCGCGGTCCTGCCGGTAGCCCTCGGTGATGGTCGGGTCGGTGACCACCATCCCGTCGGGCAGCTTGGCGATCAGCTCGCCCAGGGCATCGGCAATCACGAACCGATCCTACGGCGACGGGTCGACCGCCAACTCCGGTTCGCGGTCCAACTCCCGCAGCGACGGCAGACCGCAGGCGACCAGGCCGACCAGCAGGATCGGCACCGCCAACGCCAGGAACGTGGTCCGCAGCCCGGCGGCGTCGGCCAGCGGACCCGCCACCAGCAACCCCAGCGGCCCGGCGGCGTACATCAGGCCCGTCATCACGCCCACCACCCGGCCGCGCAGATGCTGCGGCGCCCGCGTCTGCATCATGTAGTTGTAGATCGGCTGAATCGGCCCGTAGACCAGGCCGGTGATGCCGCAGAGCACCAGGATCACCGGCAGCGGCGGCAGGAACGCGATGCCGACCGTCGCCGCGCCGAAGGTGAGGGTCGCGGTCAGCACCGCCGTCCGTCGCCGGGTGTGCTTCGACAGCGCCGCGTAGCCGAGCGCGCCCGCCACGCCCCCGACCCCGAGGGCCATCAGCGCCCAACCCAGCTGGGCCGGTTGGTGGTGGTCGGAAAAGTACTTGGGAAACAGCACGCTTTCCATCGGCAGGTACAGCGCGGTCACGACCAGGTCGATCAGGCCCAGCGTGCGCAACACCCGTAAGTTCCAGACGAATCGCAGGCCCTCGGCGATGCCGGACACCAACCCCTCGGGTCGGGTGGCTTGGTGTGGCCTGCCGGAGCCCTCGAGCCGCAGCACCGCGACCGCCAGGAAGGACAGCCCGAACAACCCCGCGGTCACCCACATCGTGTTGATGCCGCCCACCGTGGCGATCATCAGACCGCCGATGCCCGGGCCCACGATGTACGCGAGGTTGAGAATCGCCTCGTAGATGCTGTTGGTGCGGTCCAGCGACCAGCCCGCGCGGGCGGCGGCCTCCGGCAGCATCGACTGGCGCGCCGTGGTGCCGGCGGGATCGAAAGCGGCGGCGAGGAACGCCAGCACGGCCAGCTCGACCAGGTTGATCGCGGCGGCGCCGAAAAACCAGGCGGTCAGCGGCACGGCGGCCACCGCCGCGCAGGACAGCGAATCGGAGACCAGCGAGACCCGGCGGCGCCCGAAGTAGTCGACCGCGGTGCCGGCGACCAGCGTGGAGGCCACCAGGGGCAGCGTCATGCAGGCGGCGACGATCGACGCGTCCTTGGCGCTGTCGTGGTGCTGCAACGCCAGCCACGGGAACGCGACTATCGAGATGCCGGTACCCGCAGTCGCCATCAGCGTGGCGAACAGGATGAGGAACGTCGGGCCGCCGCTTTTCATGGGATATCGCGGCTGAATCTAGCGCCACGGCGGTATCGGCGGCGACCGATTTTTCGCGGCTAATGCAGGATGTTCATGTGCTCGCCCACCCCAACACCGGCCAGGCATTCGGTTCCCCGGTTCCGCCCGGCGCCGGATGGCCGGGCGATCCGGCGACCCCGCAAACGCCGGTGGCCGCCGACCCGACCCAGGTCGCCGCGCTGGCGTCCCAGGCCGGTTCGATCGCGGAACTGGACGCCGCGATCAGCGTCTGCCGGGCCTGCCCGCGGCTGGTCACCTGGCGCGAGGAGGTCGCCGTCACCAAGCGCCGGGCCTTCGCCGACCAGCCCTATTGGGGGCGGCCGGTGCCGGGCTGGGGATCGGAGCGGCCCTGGCTGCTGATCGTGGGGCTGGCGCCCGCCGCGCACGGCGCCAACCGGACCGGACGGATGTTCACCGGCGACCGCTCCGGTGACCAGCTGTACGCGGCGCTGCACCGGGCGGGGCTGGTCAACCAGCCGACCAGCGTGGACGCCGCGGACGGCTTGCGGGCCAGTGGGATTCGGATCGCCGCGCCGGTGCGCTGCGCTCCGCCCGCCAACGCGCCGACGCCCGCCGAGCGGGACACCTGCTGGCCGTGGCTTCAGGCCGAGTGGCGGCTGGTTTCCGACGACGTCCGCGTGATCGTGGCCCTGGGCGGGTTCGCCTGGCAGATCGCGCTGCGCCTGCCCGGCCTGTCCGGGCTGCGCAAGCCGCGGTTCGGCCACGGCGTGGTGGCCGAGCTGGAATCCGGCGTGCGACTGCTCGGCTGCTACCACCCCAGCCAGCAGAATATGTTCACCGGTAGGTTGACTCCGGTAATGCTGGACGACATCTTCGTGGACGCAAAGAGGTTGGCAGGAATCACGTGACCGACATTCTGATTTCCGGTGCGAGCGTGGCCGGTATGACGGCGGCGTATTGGCTTGCCCGCCAAGGCTGTTCGGTCACCGTGGTGGAACGCCATCCGGGCCTGCGGCCGGGCGGCCAGGCGATCGACGTGCGCGGTCCGGCGCTGACGGTGCTGGAACGGATGATGTTGCGGGCGGCCGCCGACCACGCGCGGACCCGGATCCGCGGGGCGTCCGTCGTCGACACCGACGGCAACGAGCTGTCCGAGGACACCGCATCGACACCCACCGGCGGTCGCCATCATATGCTTGACATCGAGCTGCTGCGCGACGACCTCGTCGAATTACTTTACGACGCAACCAAACTGGACACCGAATACATCTTCGACGACAGCATCGCCACGTTGGAGGACGACGGCACCGCCGTCAACGTGACCTTCGAGCGCGCCGCCGCGCGCAGCTTCGACCTGGTTATCGGGGCCGACGGTTTGCACTCGAACGTGCGCCGGCTGGTCTTCGGCCCCGAGGCGCAATTCATCGAGCGGTTGGGCACCTACGCGGCGATTTTCACCGTGCCCAACTTCCTCGACCTGGACTACTGGCAGACCTGGCACTACGGCGAGGCCACCATGGTCGGCGTCTACAGCGCGCGCAACAACACCGAGGCCCGGGCCATGGTCGGCTTCATGGAGGCCGACCTGCGGATCGACTACCGCGACACCGAGGCGGTGTTCGCCGAGCTGGAGCGGCGGATGGCCGACGACGGTTGGGTCCGCCCGCAGCTGCTGGAGTACATGCGCAGCGCGCCGGACTTCTACTTCGACGAGATGTCGCAGATCAAGATGGATCGCTGGTCGAAGGGCCGGGTGGCGCTGGTCGGCGACGCGGGCTATTGCTGTTCGCCGCTGTCGGGGCAGGGGACCAGCGTCGCGCTGCTGGGCGCCTACATCCTGGCGGGCGAGCTCGCCGCGGCCGGTGGCGACTATGAAAAGGGCTTCGCCAGCTATCACGCCGAGTTCCACGACTACGTCAAGCGCAATCAGTGGCTGGTGATCGACAACATCCCGGGTGGCGCGCCCATCCCGCAGGAGGTGTTCGACCGCATCGTCAACTCCATCACCCTGAAGGACTACTGACCCGGGCCCCGTTTCCCGTGTGAATCCCGGGCGCGAAAATCGCCGGAATCCCGCCCTGCGTACACACCGAAAGCCGTGAGTGCACACGCAAACGCGGGAACGTTCGCAGGGGATACGGCGTTGACGCCATCGTGCGACTTTCCGTCCTTGACCTCGTCCCGGTCCGCAGCGACCAGACCACCGGCGACGCGCTCGCGGCCACCGTGCAGCTCGCCCAGGCCGCCGACCGGCTGGGCTTCACCCGCTACTGGGTCGCCGAGCACCACAACATGCCGTCCGTGGGCGCCACCAGCCCGCCGGTCCTGATCGCCTACCTGGCCGCGCAGACCACGCAGGTCCGCCTCGGCTCGGGCGGCGTGATGCTGCCCAATCACGCGCCGCTGGCGGTCGCCGAGCAGTTCGCGCTGCTGGAAGCCGCCGCACCGGGCCGCATCGATCTGGGCATCGGGCGCGCGCCCGGCTCCGACCCGGTGACGTCGTACGCGCTGCGCGGCAGCCGCGGCGATGAGGACATCGAGCGCTTCCCCGACTACCTCGACGACGTGGCCGCGCTGATGAGCGCGCGCGGCGTGGTGGTCCCGCTGCGCTCGGGGGACTATCGGCTGAAGGCCACCCCGGCGGCCGCGAGCGAACCGCGGCTGTGGCTGTTGGGCTCGTCGATGTACTCGGCGCACCTGGCCGCCGCCAAGGGGCTGCCGTACGTGTTCGCGCATCACTTCTCGGGGCAGGGGACCGAGGAGGCGCTCGCGGTCTACCGCTCGCGATTCAAGCCGAGCGCGCTGACACCCGAGCCGGTGACGTTCCTGACGGTCAACGCCGCGGTGGCCGAAACCCGCGACGAGGCAACGGCTTTGATGCCGCCCAACCTGCAGATGATGGCGCGACTGCGCACCGGGCAGCCGCTCGGGCCGGTGCCGCTGGTCGAGGAGGCCGAGGTGGCTCAGCTCGGCCCGGAACAGCAACGCATCGTGGAGAGCGGACTCAAGCGGGCCGTCGTCGGCACGCCGGAGGAGGCCGCCGAGCAGGTGCGGACGCTGGCCGACCGGTTCGGCGTCGACGAGGTGATGGTTCATCCGGTCGCATCGGCCCACCTGGGTACCGATCCCGCGACGGCGCCGGCTCGGGTCGCGACGCTGGAGCTGCTGGCCAAGGAGCTGTTCTAGTCGGTCACACCCGCTTGCTCAGAGCGGCTCGCGGTGGTGCTCGGCGCGTGCTCGGCGATCCAGTCGCGCAAGTCGTCCGCCGGCAACGGCGGGCTGTGCACGAAGCCCTGGGTGATGGTGCAGCCGTATCGGCGCACCGCGCGCAGGGTGAGCTCGTCTTCGACGCCCTCGGCCACCAGGTCGGCGCCCAGGCTGCGGGCCAGGGCCACCGTCGACCGCACGATCGCGACCGATCGCGGGTCCTGGGCCAGTCGCGCCACGAAGATCCGGTCGAGTTTCAGCTCGTCGACCGAGACGTCCTGCAGCCGCGCCAGCGACGACCACCCCGTGCCGTAGTCGTCGAGCGAGATCCGCACGCCGAGGCGCTGCAGCGCGGCGACGGTGTTGCGTGAGCGTGCCGAGTCGACCAGCGCGCTCTCGGTGATCTCGACGATGAGGGCGTCGGGGGGCAGTCCGTGCGCGTGCAGCAGCCGCTCGATCGTGCTCACCAGGTCCAGGTCGAGCAGGTTGGTGGTGGACAGGTTCACCGCGACGGTCAGGGGCATGCCCTGGTCGCGCCACGACCGGACCTGTCGCAGCGCCACGTCGATGGCACGGTTGGCCACCTGACGCATCAGGCCGCCGCGTTCGGCGGCGTTCAGGAATTCGTCCGGGAGCAGTAATCCGCGGCTGGGATGCTGCCAGCGCAACAGCGCCTCGACGCTGTGGACGCTGCCGTCGCTCGCGTTGATCTTGGGCTGGTAGTGCAGCGTCAGCTGGCCGTCGTCCAACAGCGCGACGCGCAGTTCCTCGACGAGGTTGGGGTCGTTTTCGCGGTACAGCTCGTATGCGGAGTCGTAGACGGCGATCTTGCTGACGGCCGACTTCGCGTGCGGGATCGCCATCTCGGCGCGGTTGAGCAACTCCTGCGGATGATCGCAATGGTCGGGGCAGAGCGCGATGGCAATGCGGGCATCGACCTGCACGGTGATCGGGTCGAGCGCGAACGGCTCGCTCAGCACCTCGAGCAACCGGCCCGCCTGGGCGCGCGCGGCGATGACGTCGGACCCCTCGCCGAGCAGGAGCGCGAACTCGTCCTCGCCCACCCGCGCCAGCAGGTCTTCGCGGCGCACGCACTGCGCGAGCCGATGCGCAACGTCGCGCAACAGCTCGTCGCCGAAATGCTGGCCGACCGAGTCGTTGATCTCGTCGAACTCGTACAGGTGCAACAGCAACAAGGCCCGCCGCGACGGCGTCCCGGGCGCGGACAGCGGTCCGACCGGCGCCGAGTCGGGCAGCCCCGTCAACGCGGTCGCCAACGACCGCCGATTGGGCAGGCCGGTCAGTTCGTCGGTCATCGCCTGCTTGTGGTTTTCGGCCAGCATGCTGACGTCGCGGAAGGTCGCCGAGAGCCGCGCGGCGACCGCGACCAGGCTCAACGCGGCGAGAGTCGTTGCCAGCCTTGAGTTGTGGCTCACGACGACGCCGAGCGCCACCAGGGTGCACGCGAGTGGCACGGCGTAGGAACCGAGCCCGCGTCGCGGTGCGGGCGGCGTCGACGACCACGGCGCCCAGCTGGCGATGGCCACGAGTAGCGACGCCGCGGGCCAGAGGGCGTCCAGCGTGGTGCCGACCCGGTAACTGCCCTCGGCTGTCTCGAAGAGGTACGCCGTGTCGGCGACGGCAAAGGCGATGAACCCGACGACGAGCAGGGCCCAGCGGAATCCCTTGCGCCAGCCCAGGATTGGCAGCATGCCGACGGTCAGGGCCAACAGGACCAAGTCGCCCCACGGGTAGACGAGGCCCACCAGCACGGTCGCCGGCGCCCGGAGCGCGGCCGCGTGCATGGGCCCTGCCCGGAGCGCCACGCCCACCGCGGCCGCGGCCAGCGCGCACACCAGGGCATCGAGCCGGATCGGAAGCGGCACCACCTTCAGCCGCGATCGCATCAGCAACAGCAGCCCGGCGTAAAGGAGCGGGTAGAACGCCAGGTACTCCGGATCGGCGGCCGACGGGGACTGGCCGTCGGGAACCCATGCGGCGTAGACGACGTCACCCACGGCCGACACGGCCATGCCAGTCGCGATCAAGGCCCAGGCGAGACGATCGGCCGTAACCCGGTAGGCGCGAACGGCGATCAGCGCCGCGGCCGCCAGGTTCAGGGTGGGGTACAGGCATTTGGCGAAGAACGCGTTACGTGCGACATCGGGAGCCACCACGCTTGTCACTGCGAAGGTGGCCACACCGATCCCCAACGCCGCCAAGGCGATCCGGATCGACATGGGCGGCCACCGCACACCGTCGGGCACGTCGTGCGGTCGGCCCCGCGGTGCCGTCGCGGCCTCGGCGATCGGCGCCAGCGACCGTGCGAGCTTCGTCTCCCTACCGAATGCGCCGGTGGTTACCCGGTCCACGCTCGCCGGCGCGGGCTCCGCCGACTCGGCCAACTGGGGGAACGCATAGGGGAACGGCAGGTCCGGCACGAATCCCCGAATGCATTGCCCGCCTTCGCGTTTGGCGGCGTACATGGCGAGGTCGGCGTGCTGGAGGAGCTGATCCACGGTGCAATTCGACGCGGCAGTGGCGACCGTGTAGCCGATGCTGGGCCGGACGTCGATGGGAACGCCGTCGATCACGATGGGCGTGCCGAACGCGTCGAGTACCCGATCCGCGGTGGCCTGCGATTGGTCGAGCGAGGCCTCGACGAGGACCGCGAACTCGTCGCCGCCGAGGCGTGCCACCACGGTACCGGCGTCCTCCAACGCGCCGGTGAGCCGGCCGGCCACCCGGACCAGGAGCTCGTCGCCGGCCGGATGCCCGAGCGCGTCGTTGACCGACTTGAAGTTGTCGAGGTCGAGGCACAGCACCGCGATCGGCCCGCCCTCGAGGCGCTGCCGGGCGACCGCCTGTTCCAGGCGATGCAGGAAGTGCGCGCGGTTGGCCAGGCCGGTCAGGCTGTCGCGGAACGCTTCCCGCGCGACTTCGGACAGCAGGCCCTGGTTTTCCATCAGCACGATGAACTGCCGGGCGAGCACCGCTGCGACGAGGATGCCCAGTGCGGCGAGCATCGGCCCGTGCGCCATCAGGTTCACCGCCTGGCCCAGGCCGACGGCGGCGGCCAGCATGAGCGGCAGGTAGGGCAGCCAGAGCAGGGCGGGGGACATGATCTCGGTCCGCGCCTGGTCGGTCGCGGACTCGTGCACGCTGGCCAGGCCCGCCAGCGCCAGCACCCCGAACCCGGCCACCCGGCCAAGGTCGGTCACGTCGCCCAGGTGGTAGGTGCCCACCCCGGTCGAGAAAACCATCGCGAGATCGGCGACGGCGATGGTCGCGACTCCGCCCGCCAGCAGGCTGCGGCTGGGCAGGTCGTTGGAGCGAATCCGGGACAGCATCAAGATCGCCGTCGTCAGCAGAACGACGTCGACGAAGACCTCCTCGAGCGTGGCGAGCCGCCAGCCGGTGTTCTCGCGTAGTTGTTTGTCGAGGACGAACACCCACGAGATGACGAATAGCGAGGTCGCCACGATCAGACCGTCCAGCACCAGCCGCCGCGGGCTGTGCCGCGACAGGTGCGACAGCAGCGCCAACGACAGCATGGCCCCGATTGGCCACAAACTGAGCACGGCCTCGGCCACGGCGGGGTGGGTGGCGTGCTCGATTTCGGGGCGCGCGTAATAAAACGACCACAGGACCTCACCGGCGGCCCAGCCCAGCAGGCCGATCACCAGCGCCAGCCATCCGAATCTGCGGCGCCCGGTGGAGAAGCGGGCCGCGTAGCCGGCAGTTGCGGCCGTCACCAGCAGGCACAGCGCGAACACAATTTCGTCCACTGGCCGCGTTCCGTATGCGCCGCGCCATCTATTCACCGACGAGGCGACAACCAGCACCGCCGCCGTGCCGTAAACAGCGACGAGGAGCCAGCCCATGCGCGCGGACAGCCCCAACCGCCGCAACGGATGTCCCGTCCAGCGTGTCATAGGCGCCCCAGCCGATCCCGCGCTTCGTCGCGCGCTACAGGAGAATAAACCGCCGCGGGGCTATGCGGGCGGACGCTGCAATATTCACCGCGGAGTCAATAAAAAGACGGGGATGGGCCGCGACGTCCGGGTCTGATAGCTGCTGTAGCGGTTGCTGTTGTTCCTGTTGACCAGCTCCCACAGCCGCGCGTAGTCGGGGTCGTCGGGGCCGACTTTCCGTGCGGTCACGCCGATGCGCTTGGCGCCGACGTTGATCTCGCAGTCGGGCCGCTTCTGCAGGTTGTGATACCACCCGGGGTTGCGGTCGTCGCCCCCCTTGGACGCGACGATCACGTACGAGTCGCCGTCCTTGGCGTAGGTCAGCGTGGTGGTGCGCTGCTGGCCGGTCTTCGCGCCGACCGTGTGGAGCAGCAGGCTGGGCGGCATCCCCGGGATCTGGTGGCCGATCCTGCCGTCGGTCTTCCGGTAGATCGTGTCGTGCAGACGCAGCATCGGGATCAATACGAACTGTTCTAGCGGGGTCAGATTGCTCATGGGCTCAGTCTGTCTGACTCGCGTCGATCCGGGCCATCGCGTCCCGCAAGATCCGTGCGGTGGCCTCCCGGTCCGGGTCGCGGCGCAAGAGCATCCCCTTGGCGAACGACAGCTTGTCGCCGTTGCGCCGCGGCAGCACGTGCAGGTGGATGTGCATCACCGTCTGGAAGGCGGGGCGGCCGTCGTTGATCGCGATGTTCGTCGCGTCGGCCAACTCCGTCGTCCGCGCGGCGCGCGCGACCCGCTGGCCGATGGTGGCCATGTCGGCGAGCGTCTGCGGCGGGGTGTCGGTCAGGTCGACGGTGTGCCGTTTGGGGATCACCAGCGTGTGGCCGCGGGTGAACGGTCGGATGTCGAGGATCGCCAGGTATCCGTCGTCTTCGTAGATCCGGTGGGCCGGGGCGTCGCCGGCGACGATCGCACAGAACACGCAGGACATGTCGCCCACGGTACTTATCGCCGGATACGCTGCGGCGGTGGACGCTCGCGAGGTGGCCTTTGCCGGCGCGGCCGAACAGGCCCGGATGCTGGCCGACGGCGAACTGACCGCGCCGGAGTTGCTCGAAATCTATCTGGACCGGATCGCGCGGCTGGACAGCGAGTTGCGCTGCTATCGCGTCGTGCTGGCCGACACCGCGCGGTACGAGGCGGCGGTGGCGCAGGAGCGCCTCGACGCGGGGGAGCGGCTGCCGCTGCTCGGGGTGCCGATCGCGATCAAGGACGACGTCGACGTCGCGGGCGAGGTGACGGCGTGCGGCAGCGGCGGGCACGGCCCCGCGGTGACGT
The DNA here is from genome assembly GCF_001672675.1 of Mycobacterium sp. E2327. Classification (NCBI taxonomy): domain Bacteria; kingdom Bacillati; phylum Actinomycetota; class Actinomycetes; order Mycobacteriales; family Mycobacteriaceae; genus Mycobacterium; species Mycobacterium sp. E2327. Next base: position 5,907 of record NZ_LZKE01000179.1, on the reverse strand, counting down.
CCGACGCGGAGGCGGTGCGTCGGCTGCGCGCCGCGGGGGCGGTCGTCATCGGGAAGACCAATGTGCCCGAGCTGATGATCTTTCCGTTCACCGAGTCGCTGACCTTCGGAGCAACCCGCAACCCGTGGGACCTCAGGCGCACGCCGGGTGGCAGCAGCGGCGGCAGCGCAGCCGCGGTGGCCGCCGGGCTGGCGCCGCTGGCGCTGGGATCCGACGGCGGCGGGTCGATTCGCATCCCGTCGTCGTGGTGCGGGGTGTTCGGCGTGAAGCCGCAACGCGACCGGGTGTCGCTCGAGCCGCACGACAACGCGTGGCACGGGCTGAGCGTCAACGGCCCGATCGCCCGGTCGGTGCGCGATGCTGCGACGTTCCTGGACGCGACGTCGACCGTGCCGGGTCCGGAGGGCGAGTTCGTCGCCGCAGCCGCGCGCCACCCCGGCCGGCTGCGAATTGCGTTGAGCACCAAGGGCCCAATGCCGGTCCCCGTCCGCGTCGGCAAGGCGCAGCTAGCGGCGGTGCACGAGGCGGGCGCGCTGCTGCGCGACCTGGGGCACGACGTCATCATCCGCGATCCCGAGTACCCGCCGGCCGCGGTGCTGACCAATTACCTGCCCCGCTTCCTGCGCGGCATCAGCGACGACGCGGACGCCCAGGCGCACCCCGAACGCCTCGAGGCCCGCACCCGCAGCCTGGCGCGCGCCGGCGCGCTCTTCTCGGACCGCAGGATGGACGCGATCCGCGCCGCGGAGCCCGCGGTGGCCGGCCGGATCCAGGCGATCTTCGACGACGTCGACGTCGTCGTCACGCCGGGCAACGCGACGGGGCCCCCGCGCGTGGGCGCCTACCGGCGCCGCGGCGGCGTCTCGACGCTGCTGCTGGTGGCGCAGCAGGTTCCCTATTTCCCGATCTGGAACCTGACCGGTCAGCCCGCGGCGGCCGTGCCGTGGGACCTCGACGGCCACGGGTTGCCGATCGCCGTGCAGCTGGTCGGCCGGCCGTACGACGAGGCAACGCTGCTGTCGTTGTCGGCGCAGATCGAGGCCGCCAGGCCGTGGGCCCACCGGCGCCCGCCGGTGTCATAGGGGAAGCCGAATGCCCGACGCCGCCGAGAAAAACATCGACGATCTGCTGGAGGGGCTCGAGGGCGCCGCGCGCGCCGAGCGGGCGGATCTCGTGCGGTGGCTGCTGGACCAGGGCATCACGCGCGAGGAGATCCGGAGCACCAACCCGCCCCTGCTGCTCGCCACCCGCCACCTGATCGGCGACGACGGGACCTACGTCTCCACCCGTGAGATCAGCGAGACCTACGGCGTCGACCTGGCGCTGCTGCAGCAGGTGCAGCGCGCCATCGGGCTGGTGCGGGTCGATGACCCCGACGCGGCCGTGCACATGCGCGCCGACGGCGAGGCCGCCGCGTTCACCCAGCGCTTCGTCGAGCTGGGCCTGGATCCCGAGCAACTGGTCCTCGTGGTCCGGGTGCTCGCCGAGGGCCTGTCCCGCGCCGCCGAGGTGATGCGGTACGCCGCCCTTTCGACGATCATGCGACCGGGCGCCACCGAGCTGGAAATCGCCCAGGCGTCAAAGGCTTTGGTCAGCGAGATCGAGCCGATGCTCGGTCCGATGATCCAGCACATGCTGTTCATGCAGCTGCGGCACATGATGGAGACCGAGGCCGTCAACGCCGCCGAACGGGCCGCGGGCAAGCCGCTTCCCGGCGCACGCCAGATCACCGTCGCCTTCGCCGACCTTGTCGGCTTCACCCGGATAGGCGAAGTGGTGTCGGCCGAGGAGCTGGGGCAGCTGGCCAACCGGCTGGCCCACCTCGCCCGGGACGTGACCGTCCCGCCGGTGCGGTTCGTCAAGACGATCGGCGACGCGGCCATGTTCGTCTGCCCCGAGCCGCTGCCCATCCTGGACGCCGTGCTCAAGCTCGTCGAGGCCGTCGACTCTGACAACGACTTCCCCCGGCTGCGGGCGGGGGTGGCCTCCGGCATGGCGGTCAGTCGGGCCGGCGACTGGTTCGGCAGCCCGGTCAACGTGGCAAGCCGGGTCGCCGCCGTGGCGCGACCGGGCACCGTGCTGGTCGCCGATTCGGTCTGGGAGGCCCTCAACGCGACGGGTCACAACGGGAACCTGCAGGGTTCGTTCGCCGGTGCGCGCCGCCTCAAGGGCATCAAGAACGAGGTGAAACTTTTCCGGGTCCGCCGGGGCGACGCATAGGCAGGCCCGGGCGACTCTAGGGGGCGTTTGACGCTTAGGTCGTACGCGGCTGGTTTCCTACCCCGTTTCCCAGCGCTTCGAATCGGTCGCTTCCGGGCCTGCTTCGCTACCAAAAATACAACTCCGAACAGCCCATATCAACGGTTTTGTCCCACCAGAAGGACCCCGCGCCCGCCCAACCGGCGTTCGCCCCCGGTGAACGCCATTCCATTACATGTGTAACGGTGTAATCATGTAATCATGAAGACACACCACACCCACGGGCGGCGCTACGGCCGCCCCGGCGGCTGGCAGCAGGCCCAGCAGCCCGACGCGAGCGGCGCGGCGGAATGGTTCGCCGGACGCCTACCGGAGGCCTGGTTCGACGGCGACCCCACCGTCATCGTCGACCGCGAGGAGATCACCGTCATCGGCAAGCTGCCCGAGCCCGCGGGCTCCGGCGAGGAAGAGAGCGAGGCCCGCGCGGAAGGGCGCGTGTCACGGTTCCGCGAAGAGACCCGTTCGGAGCGCATGCGCATCGCCGACGAGGCGCAGGATCGCTACGGGCGCAAGGTTTCCTGGGGCGTCGAAGTCGGTACCAAAACGGGCACCGAGCGAATCCTGTTCACGCACATCGCCGTACCGGTGATGACGCGCCTGAAGCAACCCGAGCGTCAGGTCCTCGACACGCTGGTCGACGCGGGCGTCGCGCGGTCGCGCGCCGACGCGCTCGCGTGGACGGTCAAGCTGGTCGGCGAGCACACCGAAGAGTGGCTGGCCAAGCTGCGCGACGCCATGTCGGCAGTCGACGACCTGCGCGCCGAGGGCCCCGACCTCCAGTCGTAAACCGCTGTGCGCCTTGGCTATTCGTTGCCGACCTTGGCGAGGATCTTGTCGGTGATCTGCCCGCCCTGATCGGTGATGTGGTAACCGCAGGCGTTGACGTCGACGACGACGTTGTTGGCCACACCCATCGCGCGCTGGCACTCCCAGCCGTCGGCGCCCTCCTGGGTGTCCATGATGGTGATCTTCGGCGGGCTGCCGTTGAGTTGGGCGAACGTCCACCGGTATTGCTTGCTCTTGTTCGTCACCGTCACCGTCTTGCCGGCGCAGCCCTTCCACTTGTCGGACGACGCCTGGACGAACGCCTTCGCCTTGTCGGCGGACGGGAATGCGACGGCGGCCTGGTTGACCCAGTGGTCGTAGTTGTCGCCGGATTCCGAAGAGACCAGCCCGCTCACACCCGTGTAGCCGGTCCCCGCGTACACCGGGTCCTGGCTGGTGTAGAGCGCCCCCAGGCAGTTCGGCAGCGACAGCGTCACCGTTGAGGTGTCCATCGACGTGATGGGCTTGCCGGGCGTCATCTCGGAGGAACCCATGATGGTGTTGATCCCCGACGGATCCAGCAGCAGGGCGCTGAGCCGGTCGGGCGATACCGGTTCCGGGGGCGGCGGCGCCGGCTTGGGCTTGAGGATCAGCCACGCCCCGACCCCACCGACGGCCAGGACGATCACGACCGCGACGGCGGCGACGATCGGCCACGGGTTGCGTTTGGGCTTGGCGGGCGGTTGATTCCACGACGAGGACGCCGGCCCGGTGAACTGCGGCGGCGGCCCGCCCCAGCTGCCGCTGCCGCCCTGGTAGTACGGCGGCGTGGCTTGGTTCGCCCCGGGAATGGGCCCGCTTTCGGGGGCCCACGGCGGGGGCGTTTGGGCGGCCTGGGGAATGGGACCGGATGCCGGGTAGCCCTGGGCGGGCGCCGGCGGCGGGGTGGTGACCTGTTGTGGTTGGGGCGGGGTCACGGGCGGGGCCGCCACCGTGGGTTCGAGGACGTCCGCGGTGCTGGCCTCGGCGGTGGCGGGCAGCGTGGCTTCCTGGCTGCGGCGCACGATGTTGTTGGCGTGATCTTGGTCGGGGTCGCTAAGGGCCTCGTGCGCGGCCAGGGCCAGGTCCCCCGCGCTGGCGTAGCGGTCTTCGGGCTTCTTGGCCATGCCGCGCGCGATCACCGCGTCGAACGCCTTGGGGATGCCCGAGCGGACGTCGCTCGGCTTCGGGATGGGGTCCAACAGGTGGGCGTGGACCAGGGTGCCGGCGCTGTCGGCGCGGTAGGGCGGCGATCCGGTCAGCGCCTCGTGCAGCACACAGGCCAGCGCATAGATGTCGGCGCGGTAGGTGACCTCGTCGTTCGAAAACCGTTCCGGCGCCATGTATTTCCAGGTGCCCACGGCGGTGCCGAGCTGGGTCAGCTTTTCGTCGGTGGTCGCGCTGGCGATGCCGAAGTCGACGAGGTAGGCGAAGTCGTCGCGGGTGACCAGGATGTTGGGCGGCTTGACGTCGCGGTGCATCACCCCGGCGGCGTGGGCGGCGTCCAGGGCGGAGGCGATCTGGGTGATGATGGCCACCGCGCGCGGCGGGGTCAGCGGGCCGAACCGCTTGAGCAGGGTGTCCAGGTCGACGCCCTCGATCAGCCGCATCTCCATGTACATCTGGCCGTCGATCTCGCCGTAGTCGTGGATGGGCACCACGTGCGGTTCCTGCAAACGGCCGGCGATGCGGGCTTCGCGCTTCATCCGCTCGCGAAACACCGGGTCCTTGCTGAAGGTGTCGGACATCAGCTTGACGGCGACCGTCCACTCCTTGACGGTGTGCTCGGCCTCGTAGACCTCGCCCATCCCACCGCGGCCCAGCAGCCGTTTCAGGTGATAGGGCCCGAACATCGAGCCCACCCGTGAGGCCTGCGCGTCGCTCATCCCTGACCCTCCAAACCAACCCCGGACCCGCCGACCATATCAACACCCGCCGACCCGAGCGGCCAACCGCGAGGCCCCGGCTCAGCAATCACGACGGTAGGCCCGGGCAGTCCCACCGCAGGAGGTATCGCCAAAACAGCAGCCGGCGCACGCGGGCGCCCGGCAGGGCGGCGGCCGCGACCGCGCGGGCCTCGCGGGTGGTCAGCGGCGCATCGAGGACCTTCGGCATCGCCTCGTTGACCGGGTCCGGCCGGTACCAGCCGCCGGAACCCGTCGCCCGGAGTGCGGCGAAGAGCGCGCCCAGCGCCCGATCGGTCACCGCCGCAACGACTTCGGTGGGCGCCTCGCGGGGCAGGTCGGTTCGCGGCAGGACCACCGCGGCCAGCACGCCGCCCGGGCACAGTGCCGGCGCCAGGTGGCGAAGCGCCTTGTCGAGGGGCAGGTGGTGCAACGCGGTGATCGACACGATCGCGTCGTAATGATCCGCCGGCAAGGGCATTTCCAGTACGTCGGCGAGGATGGGTGTGACGTTGGCCGGGGCGCGGCGCCGCGCCGCCTCGATCATCGCCGCCGACTTGTCGACCGCGTCGACGTGTTCGGCCCGCTCGGCCACTCGCGCCGCGAATGCTCCCGCGCCGCAACCGACGTCGAGCACCCGCCCGCATCGCGGGGGCAGCTGGTTCAGCAGCACCCGCTGGTAATACGCGTTGTGGTCCCAGTCGAGCGTCACTACGAGTGCGCGGCCCACCACTTGTACAGCTGATCGAGGTTCGGCCCGTTGGTGTCTCCGCCGACGACCGCGAACACCAGGGTCTGCTGGTTAGTCCACATCACCTTCGGCTGATCACCCTTGTAGTGGCCGCAGGCGATCTGCCCGAGGATGGTGTTCGGGTCTTTGTTATGCCACCAGGTGCCGGGCGAGGCCTTGTCGCCCGGGCACTTGACGATCGTGTCGGTT